>JBILDK010000270.1:0-4485 GCA_044352625.1 Planctomycetota bacterium | reverse complement strand
AAGCGCGCTGCGCCGGCGCAGGTGATCGAGCTGACATCGAATAGCACCGCCTCGCGGTCCACCACCAGATTGGCGGCGAAGCGTACGTTTTCGAGCAGGCAGTCGTTGCCGATCTGGCAGTCGAGCAGGGTGCAGTCGTAGATGCCGGCAGGCAGACGCAGGCCCGGCTCGACCTCGACCTCGGCGGCGAAGCGACCGAGCACGCAGGAGCCACGCAAGTGGGTGCGGCGTACGCGGAAGGCGTCGAAATCCTGGGCCACGCGAATACGCGACCAATCGGCGCAGCGGCAGCCGCGGTCCTCCATCACCGCGATCTCCTCGCGAGTTGGTTCGCGCAGCAGCAGGCCGAGGACGTTGTCGCGGCGCTTGGCCACTTGGCGCGCCGCCTCGATCAGCTCGGAACCCGGCCCGATGGCGGCAGCGAGCTCAGTCAGGGTGAGGGGCACGGCAGTTGGCATGGAGGTCATACAGATTCGGCGAGGTTCCCGGGAGCACAGGCTTCAGCCTGGCGAACCCAGACGCGGTGAGGAGTTCAAGCGAGGTCAGCGATGGTGCCCGGCGGCAACTTGGCGCAGGCGTCGTGGTCGGCGACCACAGTGAGGTTGTCGTGGCCGGTGAGCAGGCTCGCCGGCATGCCCGGGCCGACCCGGCCGGTGACCATGCGGTAGAGCGCGTCCGCCTTGCCCACGCCGGTGGCCAAGAGGAGTACGCGCGTGGCGTCGAGGATCGGGGCCATGCCCAGCGAGATCGCCTGGGCTGGCGTCTCCTCGACGCTGCGGAAGCGCTCGCCGCCGCTGATCGCGGCGATGGTCGAGGCGGTCAGGTCCACGGTGCGCGTGCGGCTCTTGGGCGAGGAGCCGGGCTCGTTGAGACCGACGTGACCGTTGTGACCCAGGCCGAGCACCACCAGATCCAAGCCGCCCCGCGCCTGGATCATGAGGTCATAGGCTTTGCATTCGAGGTCGAGATCCGCGGCATCCCCGCGCGGCACGTAGGTCTGCTCGCGCGGCAGGTCGACCTGGTTGAACAGGTGGTAGTTCATGATCGCGCGGGTAGAGCGGCGGTCGGAGGGCGACACGCCAACATACTCGTCGGTGCTGAAGGTGGACACCTGGCGGAAACTGAACCCGCCGACCTCATGCCAGTGGCAGGCCAGTTCCCAATAGGCGGTCAGACTGGTGGCTCCAGCCGAAAGGCCCAGCACCAGCCGCGGGTTTTCGGCAATGGCCTCGGCCAGGAGCTTGGCGATCAGCGCCCCGGCATGATCCCGTGATTCCGCAACCACGATGCGCATGGCGACCTCCGTCGTGGCCGGGGATGGTCCGAGGGCGGCACCGCGTGCAAGGCCGGTCCCCGCGCCCTGCACGATGATCGCCTGCGGGGTCCTGCATGATGCAGGATGGGCCCCTCCTTCGGGCCCCTCAAAACCACAAGCAATGCCAATTTTAACGCATTTTCTGCGCTTGGCGGCATTGGCCCTGTTTGAGCTAGGTAAGGGCAGCTTCCACGTCCGCCGCTCCCACGGAAAGGCATCACCATGCTCCGAAACGTCAGCCACCTCTACGGATGTGAACTCAACGCCAGTGATGGCCAGCTCGGCTCGGTCACCGACATCTATTTCGACGACCAGAACTGGGCAGTGCGCTATCTCGTGGTCGAGACCGGCACCTGGCTGGCGGAGCGCAAGGTGCTCATCACCCCGCATGCCCTCGGGCGGCTTGAACGCACCGAGCACCTCCTGACGGTCAACCTCACCCGCAAGCAGATCGAGCACAGCCCCTCGATCGATCTGCACAAGCCGGTGTCGCGCCAGTACGAAGAAGAGTACTACAGCTATTATGGCTGGCCACACTACTGGCAGGGCGGCGGGGTGTGGGGCCTGAGCGACTTTCCTGCGTGGGAGCCGCTGCCCCTCGCCGCTGGTACCGGCGTGCCCCAGGCGGCATCGGCGGGAACCCCCGACCGCCACCTGCGCAGCGCCGTCGCGGTACATGGCTACCACATCCGGACCACGGATGGCCTGATCGGCGGGGTCAGCGACTATCTGGTGGACGATCACGGCTGGGTCATCCGCGACCTGGTGGTGAAAACCGGAAGCTGGCTGTTCGGCAAACAGATCCTCATCCCCACCGGGCTGGTCCGGCGGATCGATTATGAGGACGCCTCAGTGATGGTGAACCTGACCAAGGAAGCCATCGAACAGAGTCCCGCCTACCCTGCGTCGGGCTCCGTCGCGCTCGATGTCTCGGAGCCCGTGGAGGACACCACGGCCAATCCGCGATCCAAGCCGATCTCGGGGCCACGTTCCCCAGCGCCGGCGGCCATGGAACGGGGCACATTCAGTATGGGTCCCACGCTCGAGGAGGTGTCCCGGCTGGCCTATTATAGCTACATCAATCAAGGCTCGCACACCGGCAACGATGTGCAGCACTGGCTTGAAGCCGAGAAGCAACTGCGTGCTGATCGCCACCTGCCTCCGGGCTTTGTTGCCCATCCAGTCGCACAGTGAATTCCGCACTTGGAAGGAATCTCGCTATGCCGACTTCTCCTGCTGATTCCAGTCTGGGCCTGGCCGCCCGACGCTGCGCCTTGGCCCTGTTCACCCTGGCGGAAAGCCGGATCGAGCTGTTCACCGTCGAGCTTCAGGAGGAACGGGCCCGGCTACAGCGGGTCTTCCTCCTGGGCCTGGGGATCCTGGCTTTCGGCCTGCTCAGCGGCATGGCGCTGAGTGCTGCGGTGGTGGCGTATTGGTGGGCTACGGCGCCGATCACCGCACTCCTCGTGGTGGCGGCAATTCATGGTGGGCTTGGCGCGCTGTTATGGTGGCGGCTCATCGCCACCCGACCCGATGGCCAGCGTCTGCCGGCCACGGTCCTCCAGTTCCGCAAGGATCGCGCATGCCTCGAACGCCTGGCCAGTTGACGCGCACGCAGCAGTTGGTCGCAGAATGCGACGTCCAACGCGCCGCGCTGATGGAGGGCCTGGAGGCGCTGTGCGCCAAGCCCCCTCCTCCTGAAACCGGCTCCTGGCTGGAAGCCGCTGCTGCCGGTTCCCGTTTCGCCGCCGCCCTCTGGCGCTTGTTCCGTCCGTCCTGATTCCGTCCCTCAACCCCACGAGACTGCACCATGCACTCCCTCCCCCGTCTGTTTCTCCTTATTACCTGCGCCGCCGCGACGGCCGCCACCGCGGAGGGCAGCGTAGCGCTGGTGCCTCAGTTGCTGGTAGGCACCGCCGGTTTCGAGCCCGGTCTCGCGGTCGAGTGGCGCAGTTCCGCCATCCAACCGGTGATCCTGCGCCCTGAAGCCTTCGTGAATGAGGACGGCCGCGTCGGCGCCGGTGGCTCGGTGCTGTGGGATGTCGCCCCGGCCGTGTCCCTCCCCCGTCAGCAATCCCTCGCGATCGGCCCGCGCGTAGTCTATCACAATGCCGAAGAAACCGGATGGGAGGCCGATGTCATGGCCACCTGGAGTATGGACCTGTCCTCGGGTTCATCCCCCTGGCGCCACTCCGTGGGCCTGCTCGCCGCCGTGGGTGTGCGCGAAGATCGCCCTGAGGACGACCTCTTCGACCAGTCGCGCGACGACCTGGCGCTAGGCGCGAGCGGCGGCGGCTTCTACGCCTTCCGCTTCTAAATCCCGGGGAGGGGCGAGCCCCAGCTCGCCCCTCCCGGTCCGAAGCCTACAGCCCCAGCCGTCGCCGCTTGCGCCACAAGGTCGAGGCCTCGATCCCCAGGATCGTGGCCGCTTCCTCGAAGGTGTCGGCCCTGGCCAGGATCTGACGGATATGCTCATTCTCGATGTCGGCCAGGGAATGCTCGCCGCCGAGGCGCGGGCCGATCTGCGCCTGGCCACGGACGCGTTCGCTAAACGCCTCGGGCTCGACCGTGCGCGACGGCCACAAGACGGTGAGGCGCTGGATCTCGTTGCGCAGCTCCCGCAGGTTGCCGGGCCAAGGATGGCCGAGCAGCACCTGCTGGGCCGCCGGAGAAAACACCATCGGCCCGCGCGCCGCCGCCTGGGCGAACATGGCAAGGAAGTGCCGCGCCAGGTCGAGCAGGTCGTCCGGCCGCTCGCGCAGAGGCGGCAGGGTGATCTCGATCACATTGAGCCGGTAGAGCAGATCTTCGCGGAATCGCCCTTCACGCACCTGCACCTCCAGATCGCGGTTGGTGGCGGCGACGATGCGCACATCCGCCAACCGGGTGTGCGGGTCGCCGACGCGTTCGTATTTCTTCTCCTGCAGGAAGCGCAGCAGCTTGGCCTGGATACCGGGCGAGAGATCGCCCAGCTCGTCTAGGAACAGGGTGCCGCCATCGGCCACCTCGACCTTGCCCGGCTGGTCGCGGATGGCGCCGGTGAACGAGCCCTTGATGTGGCCGAACAGTTCGCTCGACAGCAACTCGTCGGTCAGGGTCGGGCAATTGACGGTGACGAAGGGCTCCTTGGCGCGCGCGCTCTGGCGGTGCAGGGCCTCGGCCAAGACCCC
>JBILDK010000268.1:0-4487 GCA_044352625.1 Planctomycetota bacterium | reverse complement strand
GCCCCCGAGGCGGCTCCGGACTTTGCCTGGCTGGGCCAGCGCCCGGGGTGGAAGATCCTGGTCAAGGGCAACCACGACTACTGGTGGCCGTCCTCCCACGCCAAGATGGCCCAGGTGCTGCCGCCGCGGACCTATGCGCTCAAGAAGACCGCCTGCCATATCCACGGTGTCGGCTTTTTCGGCGCGCGCGGTGGTGACTTCGCCCCCCTCACCCGCTATGGCGACAAGCGCAGCCAGGCCGAGGTCGATGAGTGGCTGACGCGCGAGGCCGCCGAGCTGACCGCCTCGATCACCGCCCTCGACCAGCTCGACGCCGCCGCCGGCCGGGCGCGGGGACCCCGCGTCTGCCTGTTTCATTACCCACCGATCCCGCCGGGGCGCACGGCCAGCCGCTTCACGCCGCTGATCCAGGCCGCCGGGGCGACCATCTGCGTGTATGGACACCTGCATGGCAAGGACGTCGGCCCGGCCCGGGTCGAAGGCACCCATGATGGTGTGACGTATCGTTGCGCGAGCTGCGACCTCCTCGACTTCACCCCGGTCGAGATCCTGCGCCTCTGAGGGCCGGAACGTCTGGGGACGCGCAGCGGTTGCGCGCCGGGACAGGGTGCCGATCATCCGCGCCCCTGCCTGGAGCCACTATGCTGCGCCTGCTGCCCCTCGGTCTGATCCTGTGCTACGCTTCGCTGGTGATGTCGGCTGAGCCGACCTACGGCGAGGTCGCCATCAGCAACGATCTGGCGCGAGTGGTGGTGAGCGGCCAGCGCGGTTCGATCGCACGTTTCGAACTGCTTGACCTGCATCCGGTCGAATTGCCCGCGCACCTGCCCCAGGACCCCGCCGCGATCGGCGGGCCCGGCAAGAACGGCAAGCCCGCCCTGGCGGTGCTCGGCCCGGCCACCGAACCAGCCAGCCAGGCCGCCACCGCCCGCGCCCAAAATCAGCACAACTGGTTGGTGAACGACCGCGCCGGGAGCGCCGTCTATGGCCTCACCGCCAAGGACGCTGCCCCGTGGACGGTGGTCGAACAGGCCGCCAACCGCGTGGTCATGGGTTACAGCAATGGGCGCGGCCTGGACTACGCCCTGACCTACACCATGGATGCGGCGCGGCCGACGGTGCAGGTCCAACTGACCGTGACCAACCGTGGCAGTGCCGATGCGACCCTGAACCCGTCATTGGTGCCGTTCAAGGGCATCCACCAGGACTATCACACCGGCGAGATCGGCTTTGTCGAGATGGCTGAACACCGTGGCGGCGAAGCCGGTTCGCTCTCGGCCCATACCGTCACGCCGGGCTTCCAGTTCAGCTCGGCCGGCGGAGCTGACTACTTGGCGCTCAAGAGCCGATTCTTTGCCGCATTTTTCACCCCCGGACGGCTGGTGGTCGAGGACCCGACCCAACCGACGCCGGTGGTGGTGCCCGAGGCCGCCCCGGTCACCGGCGCCAGCGGCACCGACCTCAGCTCAGGCGTGGGCGCCTCACCCGTGGCCGCAGTGGCTGGCCCGGTCGCCGGCTGGCGCGCAGTCGGCGCCTGTTTCCAGAACACCGCGATGCAAGCCCACCAGGGCGTGCTCCAGGTTGATTGGAATGCGGTCACGATCAAACCCGGCCTGCGCCTGGTGCAGGAATGGACGCTGACCGCCACCGGCCTGCGCCCGGTGGACCTCGCCCGTCTGACCGTGCCCGAGCAGCGCATCGAGTTCACCAGCGCCTTCTACAAATTCTTCCAGTCGATCACCAAGATCTTCACCTGGGTGCTCGACAAGCTTGCCGCCGTGGTGGTGAATTATGGCGTGGCCGTGATCCTGCTCACGCTGATGATCAAGGGCCTGATGCTGCGCCTGACCTTCAAGCAGCACGAGTCGATGCTCAAGATGCAGAAGCTCGCGCCGGAACTCAAGGCGCTGCAGAACCAGTACAAGGACAACAAGCAGCAGATGGCGCAGAAGCAGATGGAACTGTGGAAGAAGCACGGCGTCAATCCGCTCGGCGGCTGCCTGCCCATGCTGGTGCAGATCCCGGTGTTCATCGCCCTCTACCAGGCCTTCCAGTTCAGCGCCGACATGCGCGGCGCGTCGTTCCTGTGGGTCCACGACCTGACCCTGCCTGACCAGGTGTGGGGCGTGCCGCTGTCATTCCTCGGCGGCTGGGTCCTGTCGCTCAATCCGCTGCCGCTGATCTACATCGCCGCCACCGCATGGATGAGCTTCTCGATGCCCACGCCAGTCGGCGGCGATCCGCAGCAGGAGCAGATGGCCAAGATGATGCGCTGGCTGCCAATCATCTTCGGCGTGATCTTCTACAACATGCCCGCGGGGCTGGTGCTGTATTTCACCGCCAACGCGATCATCTCGACCATCGAGGTGAAATGGGTGAGGATGAAGCTCGGGGTGAAATGAGCCGACGTCCGGTCGTCCGGTCGTCCGGTCGTCCGGTCGTCGCATTGGCTACCGCCTGCGGCGGTGGGGTCGCGGTGGTGCGCCTGAGTGGGGATGGGGCCTTCGCCATCGCCAGCGCCGAGGAGTTGCCGCTGGTGCCGTGGACGCTGAGCGAGCACACCTGGGCGCGCTGCCCGTGCCGCGTGCTGGCGATGCCTGGGCCGCGCACCTTCACCGGTTGCGACACGGTCGAGATCCAACTTCCTGGCAGTCGTGACGTGGTGGAACTCGCGGTACAGCGCCTGGTCATGGCCGGGGCCGAGCCCGCCGCGCCGGGGGCGTTTACCCGCCTCGCGGTGGCTCATGGTCGGCTGCGCCTGGACCAAGCCGAAGCGGTCCTGGCACTGGTCCATGCGGCCGACGCCAGCGCTGCGGCCCAGGCGCTCACGCGACTGCGGGGGGTCCTGGGCGAGGCCGTTGCCAGCGTCCGCGCTCGACTCATCGCCGCCCGGGCTCAGGTGGAAGCCGGCCTCGACTTCCTCGACGAAGACGATGTACGCGCCTATGACCCTACCCACCTGCGTGCTGAACTCACAACCCTTGCCGAAGTGCTGGCCGGGTTCCGTCGCACCGCTGATGCCGAGGACGGGGCGCCGCTTGTCGCCCTGGTCGGCTCACCGAATGCTGGTAAATCCGCGCTGTTCGCCCGTCTCACCGGCGAACCGGCCCTGATCTCGCCCCTCGCCGGCACCACCCGCGACTGGCTCGAAGGCACCTGGCTGGTCGCCGGCCGCCCGGTGCGCCTGATCGACACCGCCGGCTGGCTCGACCACTCCCTGGGGGCGCGACCGTCCCGGCCGGCTTCCCTGTCTGCCCTCGACGCACGCGCCTCCCAACATGGCCAAGCCCGGCTCGCCGGCGCGTCGCTGATCCTCGCCTGTACCGCCCCCGATGCCCCGCTGCCTGCCTCGTTGCCTGCCACCATAGACCAAGCCCGCGTGGTGATCATTGCCACCAAAGCCGACCTTGGCCCCCTCCCAGCAGCGGTCGCCGTGTCGGCGCACAACGGCCAGGGCCTCGACGACCTCGCCCGTCTGGTGGCAACCCGACTGTGCACGTCCGGCGGCGGCGATCAGCGCCAGCAACGGCTGTTGGCCACCGCCCACGGCATTCTCTCCGAACTCGCCCTGCGTCTGCCGGAAGACGCGCTGCTCGCCGACGACCTGCGCCGTGCCGCCGACGCCTGCGGCGAGCTGATCGGCGCAACCACCAGCGACGACGTGCTCGACGCTGTGTTCAGCCGCTTCTGCATCGGCAAGTGACCCCCTGGGAGCGCAGGCTTTAGCCTGCCTCGCGACTGCAGGCTAAAGCCTGCGCTCCCAGGCGCGCGCAATCGGCATGCGCCGGCCGACGCCAAAGGCCTTGGCGCTGACCCGCAGCACCGGGGCCATCTGGCGGCGCTTCCATTCCGTGGTCTCGACCAGGCGCACGATCAGCGCCACGGTGGCGGCATCCTCGCCGCGGCTGATGATCTCGGCCGGACTGAGTCCCTCTTCAAGAAACAGGTGCAGGATGCGGTCGAGCACCGGATACGGCGGCAGGCTGTCCTGGTCGGTCTGGTCCGGGCGCAGCTCGGCCGAGGGTGGCTTGGTGATCGAGGCTTCAGGAATGCGTGGGCTGCCGGCACGACGATTGATCCAGCGCGACAGCTCCCACACCTGGGTCTTGTAGAGATCGCCAATCGGCGCGAGGCCGCCATTGGTATCACCGTAAATGGTGCAGTAGCCGCAGGCGATTTCGCTCTTGTTGCCGGTGGTCAAGGCCATCGCCCCGCGCTTGTTGGCCACCGCCATCACCAGCAGCCCGCGCAAACGGGCCTGAAGATTCTCCTCGGCCAAACCGGGCGCGGTGCCGGTGAATACCGGCGCCAATTCGCTCAGGGCCGCGGCATTGAGCGCACTGATCGGCAGTGTGTGGGTGCGGATGCCAAGGGCGGTGGCCAAGGCGGCTGCATCGCTGAGCGACCCAGGCGAGGAGTACGGCCCGGGCATGAGCAGACCGGTGACATTGTCGGCGCCAAGCGCCTCCGCGGCCAGGGCTGCCACC
>JBILDK010000269.1:0-4487 GCA_044352625.1 Planctomycetota bacterium | reverse complement strand
GCGCAGGATCATCGCCACCATTGGCGAATCCCACACCCGATGCTGCGGGTCCGGCGCCGCCTCGGACCACGTCACTGGTCCGGCCAGAGCGATCCCCAATCCCAGCGCGGGTGGCAGCAACGGCTTCGGCTCCATGCCGTCATCGCCTTCCTCGTGCCAGAACCACGCCTGTCCAGCGGCCCCGAAGTGCGCCCAGATGGCGGGGATCGCGAGACGGAAATCCCGAAGGCGCCGGCCGTCGAGTCCCAGTTCCCGCAGGTGTTCACCCACGGCCCCAGCTACCAGCAGCAACGCCACCGAACCATGGAGCAGCCACGGCAGTTGCTCATTCGGCGGTTCCTGTTGGTCGCTGTGCCAACGCCAACCAGTGCTGCCTTTGTGGTCCCGTACATCGTGGATCAGGACCCAATCAGTGTCCCGCGTCAGCGCCGCCTCCTTGGTTCGCCAGACGCCGACGAACCAGCGGAAACTGCCCTTGTAATCGTCATAACTGGCACTGGAGGGCCCGAACAGGGCCTGCATCCCCACATAGATGGCGGCCAGGTGCGGCTTCGATTCGGGATGCTCCAGGACATAGGAATACAACGCCGTATCCGCATCCCAGGCATAATGGTTTCGCCGCGTGACCTCCGACCGGGACATGGACGCCAACCACCAGGTGATCCCGGCGGTATCCACCATGGCCACGGGTTGCGGATGCGGACTGGCAACAAACGATGGTATATACTTCATTAATAATAATTATATTCACATTGAATAACTGTCAAGCGTCGTGGTTGAGAGTAACCTGCGATCATGCCCATCCCCGTTGATACCCAACGGTTCGGTCCTTTGCTGCGCACGCATCGTGAGCGCGCGGGCCTTACCCTGCGCGAGTTGTCGGAACAAACGGACATTGTCCTGTCGTTAATTTCCCAATTCGAGCATGCGCGACGATTCCCGACTGAAGGCCACGTTGTCGCGCTGTCCACCGCACTGAAACTCTCCCCGTTCGAAGGCCACGCCTTGCTCTACGCGGCGGCCATGGAGCAACTCTCGCCCACCTATCGCGCCGTCCTGCTCGCGGGCCCGGTCCTGCGGCCGGATGGATCGCAGACCGACCCAGACGACCCGAGCACCGAGGATTCCATCAATTCCATGCCTCGTACCAATACTGTCGTCTGAACCTTGGAGAGCGGCGGCACGAAGGTCTGTATGGACATGCACAGGGGGGTTAATCCGGGTCATAACCTCAATATGGCCTGACCGTAATCCGGTAATGATCCACGTGACTCTTGAACTTGAAAACCGCAGTTGATCCTGACTGTCGCAGTTGGTGGTTGGTGGTTGGGTTCTGGTGGTTGGGGGACAGCACCTTGCGGTGCCGCTGCGGATCACCCATCTGGTGCCGGACAACACCATCACAACGCATTGCGATGCGGTCCCCAACCACCAACCACTAACCACCAACCACGTTTTCCGGGTTGATGGTTGATGGTTCCGACATCGTCAGTTGCAGCGTTGTATCCGCGTACCCAACGGGTGAACGTCACCGGCGCTGTACAACCGTGGATCGAAACCAGGAACCACTCACGATGGACCATCAACCGCGACGTTGGGGATTAAGCTACGGCTTGGTGGGCCGGGCCGTTGGTCCTCGCGCAGCGTGGCGTGACCGATGGTACAACCAATGCATCACGCATCCGGTCATAACTGAACACCATTGGCTCGCCCCTCCCGGGGTTCGGAGCCATGTCAATGGATGTGGCCTTCCATCTTCCTGATTGCGTCCGTGGGATGTGGGTTGTATTTGTAATCCTTCTATGAGTTCAGCACGCTTGCGCAGTTCGACCCATGGTCTCACCCCGCCTGCCGGGACCAAGACTGATGCTGGCTCGGACCCGGATCACCACGACTCCTCGGCTGCCTCCGCGGCCATAGCCCCCAGGCGACCATCGCGGAAGCGTCTGATCCAGGCCTGCTGGGTGCTGTGCGATTTAGCGACCTTTGCTGGCGCGGCCTGGCTGGCGTCGTACCTGCTTGAACGTCCTATTGCCCAGGGAGGCTGGTCAGCACTGGCGCTGGCGGCGGTGGTGCGGGTTTGGGCGTTCGTGCGCCTGGGCATGTATCGCTCGGCCCTGCGCTACAGCGGCATCCATACCTTGGTCATCAGCGTTGCCGGCGTGGCCCTGGGCAGCATCGCCGCGGTGGCGGGGTCGTGGTTTGGCGGCCATGGTGGGGTGCTGGAACTGGGCCGCGCTTTCCTGGTGCTGGAGGCCTTGCTCGCGGTCGGTGTCACCGGCGGGGCGCGCATGGCGGCACGCATGGCACTGGAACGCTGCTGGGGCAAGGCCGGGACCCGTGTGCTCATCTATGGCGCCGGTGACCTGGGCGAGGTGACGTTGCGCATTTTGCGCCGGCATCCCCAGTGGCGGCCAATCGGGTTTCTCGACGATGATCGACATAAGCACGGGCAGGTCATTCATGGCCGACCCGTCCTGGGTGGGCTGCAGGATCTGGACCGGGTGTGCAACGAACACACGCCCCAGGCGGTTTTCGTAGCCATCAACAATCTTGATCCGCAGGTCGCCAACGCGATCTGCCGGGCCTGCATGTCGCGAGACCTGCGCGTCACCGTGGTGCGCGGCGTGGATGGCGAGGGCGGCAGCTTGCGCTTGCGGGATCTCAAGCTTGAGGACCTTTTGCCGCGGCCGTCGCGGCAGCTCGATCCGGCACCAGTGCGGGCGATGCTCGCCGGCCGGACGGTATTGGTCACGGGCGCTGGCGGGTCAATTGGCAGCGAATTGTGCGCTCAGATCGCCCTCGCGGCAGCGACCGAACTGGTGCTGGTGGATCACAGCGAATTCAATCTGTATGCCGTCGAACAAGCGTTGAAGGAGCGTTTTCCGCAGGTTCGGCTGGTGCCCGTGCTGGATAATCTCAGTGATGCTGAACGTGTGCGCTCGTTGCTTACCCGGCATCGTCCGGCAGTCGTATTCCATGCGGCGGCCTACAAGCATGTGCCGATGGTCGAGGCCAATCCCTTTGCGGCCGTGATCAATAATGTCCTCTCCTTTCGCAATCTGTTGGCCGCAGCAGATCATGTCGGGGTCGAACGCCTGGTGCTGATCAGCACGGACAAGGCAGTGCGGCCGACCAATGTGATGGGTGCGACGAAGCGGGTATGCGAATTGCTCATGCAGAACTGGCCGACGCGGCATACGCGGATGTGTTCGGTGCGTTTCGGCAATGTGCTGGGTTCTTCAGGCAGCGTCGTGCCGCGTTTCCTGGAACAGATCGAGGCCGGTGGCCCGGTGACGGTGACCCATCCCGACATCACGCGCTATTTCATGCTCATTCCCGAGGCGGTGGCGCTGGTGTTGGCCGCTGGCTCGATGGCCGATCACGGCGAGATTTTCATCCTCGATATGGGCGAGCCGGTGCGCATTGCCGACATGGCGCGCAAGTTGATCTTCCTTGCCGGGAAACATCCCGACGAAATCAAGGTCGCCTACACCGGCCTGCGTCCGGGTGAGAAGCTGTACGAAGAACTGCTGCTGGGCGAGAGCGAGCGGGGTACCGCCGTGCCAGGCATCACCGTGGGCAAGCCGACGTTGCTGCCATTCCCACGCTTGGCCAATCAGATTGAGGCTCTGATCGGCCATTGCCGCGAGCGTGAGCTGGCTGGTTTTACCCGCACCTTGCGCGATGTAGTGCCAGAGTGGACCCCCAGCGAGCAGTTCGCTGCGGTGTTCAGTGGGGAATTGCCAGCAGTCGAGTCGCGGGCGCAGTTCCAGGCGGCCTCTGCCTGATGGGAATCAGCGGGTCAGCGGCGTAAACGTCCAGCCACCGCCTCGTGTCGCCTGGCGTTGAGGCGCTGATCCCAGCTGACGTTGATGGATGATCTTTAACCCTGAAAACCGCCGTTGATGGTTGATGGTTCCGACATCGTAAGTTGCAGCGTTGTATCCGCGTGCCCAACGGGTGAACGCCACCGACGCTGTACAACCGTGGCTCGAAATCATGAACCACTAACCATGAACCATTAACCGCGACGTTTGGGTTGAACCATTCACCGCGTTTTTCTGGTTCACCAGCACAGCCACCACACCAGCACCACCACCGGCACCGCCAGCAGGTCAAGCAACAAACCCCAGCCTGCGGCCTTGCGTACGGTGTATTCGCCGCTGGCGAAGGCGATGGCGAGGGGCGGCGAGCCGAGCGGCAGGACGAAACTCAGGCCGCAGGCCAAAGCCACCACCAGGGTCAGGTCGATGGCGGTCACCCCGAGTGCAGCGGACGAGGCGATGAGCAGCGGCACCAGCAGGGTCACCACCGCCGGGTTCGAGAACAGTTCGGTCAAAATCACCGTGGCCAGCGCTACCGCCGCGATCACCAGCCACGGGGTCAGGCCGCCGAGCTGGGTGAAGGCCTGGTGCGCGCCCCACGCTGCGGCGCCACTCTGTTCCAGTGCGGCGCACAAGGCCAGGGCACCAGCCTCCATGATC
>JBILDK010000267.1:0-4494 GCA_044352625.1 Planctomycetota bacterium | reverse complement strand
CGGTGGATTGCCCGGCGTGGGCGATGGTGCACGCGCACAGGCCAGGACGGGGTGGTTGTTCCCAACCACCAACCACCAACCACCAACCACCCGAACCGTTCACTCCCCCATCCCCGCCACTATCCGCCCAATGATCGTATCCGCGTCCAGCCCCTCCGCCTGAGCGGCGAAGGTCGGGACGATGCGATGACGCAGGATCGGGGCGGCGAGGGCGGTGATGTCGTCGCGGGTGACGTGGAAGCGGCCGTGCAGCAGGGCGCGGGCCTTGCCGCCGAGGATCAGCATCTGTCCAGCGCGGGGGCCGGCGCCCCATTGCAGCCACTCGGTGGCGTCCTTGATGCCGTTGGGGCCGGGGCGGGTGGCATGGACCAGATCGACCGCGAAGCGGTACACTTCGTCGCTTACCGGCACCTGACGGACCACGTCTTGGAGCTGCACCAGCTCGTTGGCGGTAAAATGCCGCTGCAGCATCGGGCGTGCGCCGCTGGTGGTGCGCTTGAGGATCTCGATCTCCTCGTCGCGGCTGGGGTAGCCGACCTTGACCAGGAACATGAAGCGGTCGAGCTGGGCCTCGGGCAGGGTATAGGTGCCTTCCTGCTCGATCGGGTTCTGGGTGGCGAGGACGAAGAACGGGTCCGGCAGCTCGTAGGTGCGCCCACGGCAGGTGACGCGGCGTTCCTGCATGGCTTCGAGCAACGCGGCCTGGGTCTTGGGCGGGGTGCGGTTGATCTCGTCCGCCAGGACCAGGTTGGCGAAAAGCGGTCCGGGCAGGAACTCAAACTGGCGACGGCCGGTGGTGGGGTCCTCCTGGATGATGTCGGTGCCGGTGATGTCGGCGGGCATCAGGTCGGGGGTGAACTGGACCCGGGCGAAGGACAGGTCGAGGACCCGGCCGAGGGTCTGCACCATGACGGTCTTGGCCAGGCCGGGCACGCCTTCGAGCAGACAGTGGCCGCGGCAGAGGATGGCGAGGAAGAGCTGTTCCAGCACCTCGGCCTGGCCGACGATGACCTTCTGCATCTCGCTGGTGACGAGGGTGCGGGCCTGGCCCAGCCGGGCCACCAGCTCGGCTTCGCTCGGTGCCTCGGGAACAGTGGGATCCGTCATCGCAGTGCCTCGTACAGCAACGCTTATGCCGGGTGCCTGTGACCAGAGCAATGGGCGATGGCGAGGCTGTGGGAGTGACCTTCCGCCGGGCCAGGTGGTGGTTACCGTGCGCGCGCCATGGCCACCAGAAAGCGCCCACGCACTCCGCGCAAAGCCAACGGCGTCCATGGCCCGTTGCCGCACTTTCCCAAGCCGATCATCATTGTCGGCTTCGGCTCGATTGGCAAAGGGGTGTTGCCCCTGATCCTGCGCCATATCGACACACCGTGGGAGCGGATCGTGGTGATTTCGCCGGATGACAGCTCGCGCACCCTGGTGGATTTCGAAGGCATCCGTTTCGAGAAGCTGGCCCTCACGGCGGCCAACCACCGCCAAGTATTGCTGCCGCTGCTCGCCGATGGCGGCTTCCTGGTCAACGTCTCGGTGAACGTGTCCTCGGTCGATCTGATCCGGCTCTGCCAAGAGGTCGGCGCACTCTACATCGACACCTGCATCGAGCCCTGGGCCGGGGTCTACACCGATCCCGGCCTCACCATGTCCCAGCGCTCAAACTGGGTGCTGCGCGAGCAGGCCTTGGCGTTGCGCGGACCGGGCTCGACCGCGGTCATCGCCCACGGGGCGAATCCCGGCCTGGTCAGCCATTTCGTCAAGCAGTCCCTGGTCCAGTTGGCCGCCGCCGAGGGTTTTTCCGCCACCCCGGCCACCCGGCGTGAGTGGGCCGTCCTCGCCCGCCAGCTTGGCATCCAGGGCGTGCATGTCTCGGAGCGCGACACTCAGCGCAGCAATCTCCCCAAGCAACCGGACGAGTTCGTCAACACCTGGTCGATCGAGGGGTTCATAGCCGAGGGTCTGCAGCCGGCCGAGCTGGGTTGGGGCACCCATGAGAAGGAGCTGCCGCCGGACGGGGCCCGCCACGAGGGCGGTCAGGCCTGTGCGATCTACCTCAAACGGCCCGGTTCGAGCACGCGGGTGCGGTCCTGGACGCCGCTCGCTGGCCCCATCCAGGGCTATCTGATCACCCACAACGAGGCGATCTCGATCGCTGATTTCCTCACTGTGCGCGAAGGCAGCCGGGTGGCCTATCGCCCGACCTGCCACTACGCCTACCATCCGTGCAATGACGCGATCCTCAGTCTGCATGAGTTGCAGGGCCGGGCCATGCGCCCGCAATCACGCCACCGCCTGATGGTCGAGGAGATCGTGGATGGCCACGACGAACTCGGCGTGCTGTTGTTCGGTCACCGCCGCAATGCCATCTGGATGGGCAGCCAGCTCTCGATCCAGGAGGCCCGCCGCATGGCCCCGTACCAGAATGCCACCGGCATGCAGGTCACGGCCGCGGTCGTGGCGGGCATGATCTGGGCGATCGAGAATCCGGCGCGCGGTGTGGTCGAGGCCGAGGACATGGACCACGAGCGCATCCTCGGGATCATGCGCCCGTATCTCGGGAGGATCGTCGCGGTGTACACCGACTGGACCCCGCTCTCCGGACGCGAGGCGGCGCTGTTTCCCGAAGACGTGGACCGCGACGACCCTTGGCAGTTCCGCAACGTCGTGGTGCGCTGATTGATTCGTCCGGCAGTTCGGAAGTCGGACTGCCTGCAAGACGCGGACCGTGGGCGTAGACTTCGACCACGGGACTCCCGGACCGATTGCTACGAGAGGACACCTTGATGTTGTGGTGAGGCTCTTTATACGGACGTGACCAGTACGCCCCATGCGCTGGGCCCCGTTCAGGTCACCGACCGCGAGCGGGGTTCTCACCCAGGACCCCCTGGCAGATGCTTCATCCCGACACCGACGTCCGGCTCATCTCCCCCTCAATCGGACGCGGTGTCTTCGCCACCCGCCACATCCCCAAAGGCACCGTGGTCTGGGTGCGCTGCGCCCTCGACCGGCGCTTCAGCCCCGCCGAGGTCGCGGCCCTGCCCGACGCCAGCCGCGCCCAGTGCGAGCTGTACGCCTACGTCGACGAGGCCGGCGACTCGATCCTGTGCTGGGACGGCGGCCGCTACATCAACCACAGCTGCGATCCCGCCATGGTCGGCGCCGGCCCTGATATCGAGATCGCTGCGCGCGACCTCGCCCCGGGCGACGAGCTGACCTGCGAATACGGCTACCTCAACCTCATCCGGCCCCTGGCCTGCCAGTGCGGCGCCGCCAACTGCCGCGGCACCATCGGCCGCGACGATGCGCTGCGCATCCACACCGAGCGCGACGCCCAGGTGCGCGCCGCCCTGGCCCTGGCCGGCGCCCTGCCCCAGCTGCTGCGCACCTACGCCCTCGACGCCCGCGCCTTCGACGCCCTGGTCCAGGGCCGCACCGCCGCACCCTCGGTGCGCGACTTCCATGTCGCAGCCCGCACCCAGGCGGCCCGGCCATGATCCATCCCGCCGCCCAGCTCGCGACCCTGCCCGATCCCTTCGGCTTCGGCATCATCGCCACCCGGCCGCTGCCCCGCGGCACGCTGCTCTGGGTCCAGGATCCCCTCGACCGCATCCTGCCCGGTGAAATGGTGGACAACCTGCCGGAATTGTTCGTCGACCTGACCCACCGCTTCGCCTATCGCAATGCCGACGGCAACCATGTCCTGAGCTGGGACGACGCCCGTTTCGTCAATCATTCCTGCGAGCCCAACTGCGGCATCACGCCCTTCGGCTTTGAGATCGCCATGCGCGACATCGCGGCCGGCGAGCAGGTGACCAACGACTACGCCATGTTCCACACCCGCGGCTTCGAGCGGTTCACCTGCTGCTGCGGCACGCCGTCGTGCCGCGGGCAATTGGCCGAAGGCGACGGCGAGCGCCTGCGCCCGGCCTGGGACCGGGCCATCGCCGAGGCCCTGCCCCTGGTGCGGCAACTGCCCCAGGTCCTCGCCCCGCTGCTCGCCCCGGGGGCCCTGGAGCGGGCTACGGCGCATTACCAAGAATCCTGCCTCGCGGTGCGCTGACGGTGATTTCGTCCGGAAGTCCGGATGACTGAGCGGCCATGAAGCAGCTCGATCGCGGCTCCAAGGCGCGCAATGATCCTCGGTCATTATCGTAACGGCTGCTGCATCTGGTTGTGGTTGCTCGCGGCGAGCACGAATGGGCGGCATCTCACTTGTGTTGGCGTTACCCTGAACAACGGAAAAGAAGGCCCACGCGGAGGCGCGGAGCATGCTGTAAAAATCGGGGCTCTGCCCCGCGTGGCCGCCTCACCCGCTGGGTGAAACGTGCCAGGTTCATAAAGCCGTGCAGCTCCGCGCCTCCGCGTGAGATCTGGCCGCTCTGTAAACCTGCCTGTCGCAGTTGGTGGTTGGTGGTTGGTTTCTGGTGGTTGGGGGACAACACCTTGCGGCGCCGCTTCGGATCACCCAGTCGGTGCTTGGAAACAGGGTCGCAACGC
>JBILDK010000266.1:0-4504 GCA_044352625.1 Planctomycetota bacterium | reverse complement strand
ACCGAGGCAACGCTCATCTTGAGCTTGCCGATGGCGGTGGTGGCGCGGACTTCGCGCGCAACCATGAGTGCGCGCTGAAACAGCGGATTGAGTAGGCTGCCGGTGGCGCCCAGTGCCTGCGCTGCGTCGTAGGCACTGCGAACCTGAGCCACAATCTGGTCTTCGCCAAGGACCAGGCTTTCGAGCCCGCCAGCAACGCGGAACAGGTGGCGCACCGCGGCTTCGCCACGATGCCAGCGGGCATGGCCGCCGAGTTCCTCACCGCACAGTCCACCATAGGCTGCGAGGGCGCGCAAGGCGTCGTCTTCGGTCGGATCGCCGGCAAGATAGACTTCGAGGCGGTTGCAGGTCGAAACCACCACTGCCTCGTCCACTCCGGGCAGGGCCCGTAGGGCGGTGACCACCTCGGGCAGCCGCGCAGCGGGCACCGCCAAGCGTTCACGCAGCGCCACCGGGGTGCGGTGGTGGTCGACTCCCAGGCAGGCCAGCTCAGGCATGGCGCAGGAGCTGGATGGCTACCGCGCACAGCGCGGCGAGGGCCATGGCGTGTAACGCTGCTACCGCCAGGCCACGGCGGCCGAGGCGGTCGGCAGCGCGCAGTGCGAGGGCGACGATCATCAACGCGAGATTAAGCGCGGCGATGGCCACTGCGGGATGGGTCAAGGATACCGTACGCGCCGCTTCAAGGGCTGCTCCGCCCAGTGCCAGACCGGCGGCAAGCAATCCAGCGCTGACCACCAAGCAGCGTTCGGTCAGGCGTTCGAGCACCGGCAGTGGCGGGAGGGCTAGGGCCCGCAGGCTGCGCACCTTGAGCTGGCGCCGGGCCACCAGCCACAGTCCGCCAGCCCCGCCAGCGAGGAGCGCTGCGCCAAGGTGTAGGATCATCAGCGCGACATGGACTCGGCCGGTCCAGTGGCCCGGCGCGGCCGGCGTGGTGCCCACGCTCCCTGCGGCCGAGCCGAGCGCGAGCAGCACGGCCAGAGCAGCGGTGGGCAGTACCAGCAGACCCAGTGCGGGCCGGTGAAACCAGCCCGCGACGAAGTGTATTCCGCAAGCCGCGGCCCACACTCCGAGCACCGCCCAGGCAAGATCGCCGTGGTTGGGCTCGGCCAAGCCCAGGGCGGCGGCGACGCTGAGCAGCGCGAACCCGGGCCACATCGCCCAACCGGTGGGTTCAGCGCTGGCGAGACGTCGCCAGCGCACCCACACGCCCACGGCATAGGCTGCTCCAGCGACCGCCAGCAGGATCAGCGCGGCGGTACGCATCAGCGCGGAGCTGCCTTGGCCCGGGGCACGGCGCGTAGTGCCCGTGAGCCGTCCTCGTCGTCATCGTCGATGGGATAGGTGGGACCGAGGTAGAGGTCGGCCTCGGTCGGGGTTAGTTCCGTGTTGCCGGGATGAGCCGGCGGCTCGTCGTCGGCGTGGGCTGCCCGGTGGCGGTCAGTGGTGGGTTGGCCACCGCTCCCGGTACCCAACTCGGGCTCGCTGGCGGGCGGCGCGGTGGCGGTGGTGCGCGCCGCTACCGGCTTGGCCTTGGTCGCCTCAGGCTGGCGTTCGGACATGCGGTGCAGGTGCAGGTTTACATCCACTGTGCTCTGCTCGGGCATGAGCTCAGCAAAGCGGCGGCGCAGCATTTTCTGGAGGAAGCGGTTACGGTCGGTGACATTGGGGACCTCCCACATTGTCACTACCGCCTCAATCACGACGGCACGGCGCACCCGGTCCTCGAACACGCGCACATGGGCTTTGCGCACTTCGGGTTCGCCCTCAATGGCTCGGGTGAGGGCTTCTTCGATGGCGATGAGCGATACTGAAACCTTGCCGTTGTCCGTTTGATAGCTGATCTCGCGGTTGCGGCGCATGGCCTGGAACCAGCGCAGTAGAATAAGCAATGGGCTGGTGAGAAACAGTGCGGCAAGCACACCCAAGGCGAGGTGGCCCTCGGCACGGGCGAGCAACCCTGCCGCCACGGGTACCAGCTCAGGCCAGAGGTATGCTGCGGCACAGAGCACGCCGAACACCACCGACCAAGCATAGAGAATCGACCGCAGGAAGCTGCGCATGGCGGGTAATGATGGCCGGCTCACGAGCCGGGCAACCTCAGTCTGTGACGGCCTCCTGTAGGGCCCCCGGATCTCCGGAAATGGCATGCGGTAGGCTTGGGTTGGCCTCGGTGCGTGCGCCGATCCAGGGCGTGCCCGCAGCCGAAGCCTCCGGGTTGAAGTCTCTATGCCTGCCGTTTCCCCGTCGCGTCCGATCAGTGGGCGCCATTCGTCAGTGCGCGCTTGGGCAGGGGGCTCGGTGGAGGGCATTGTCCGCAGGGCCGGAGTCCCGGGTTCCGACAAGGTGACCCAGAGTGTGCTTGGACGCCGGGTGGATGAGCAGGCCGACCGCGATCAGGCGATTGGCGAGCTCACTAGGGCTAACCAGATTCCGCGTTTGACACGACTGATGGCGGAGGCAGCGCTTGTGTGGTCCGGGTTGCAGCCCAGTGGGTCCGTAGCGCGATTCCGCGCTGGCGGGGATGGGCGCGCCACGACAAAAGATGGCTCGAAGAAAAGTACGCGGGATTGCAGCCGAGCTATCGCCGATCACCGATCCGGTGATCCCGCCGGCACCTGTGACCCCTGCGCGGGGCGGGCCGTCACGCCGCCGCGCACAGGGGTCGATCGAGGCACGAGAATGCCAAGCCGCCCGGTCCCTTCACCCGCCGTCGAGCCTGCCTATCTGGCTCGGTCTCAAGGGCTGGACCGTCTGCGGCGGCGCCGCGCACCCGGGCATGCCCACGACCCTAGGGCTCAGCAAACCGCTTGCTGCCCGATTCAGTGCAACCTGAGCGGGGTTTCTAGCGATGCTGGGTGCACGACAGATCGATCACCAGTGCTTACGCCACCGCAGCTTTGTTTGCCTCAACGAAGCGCAGCAGCACATCGAGGTCATTTTTGCAGTAATCGCGGAACATGGTTTTCATCACCGCCGACTTGTACTCCTCTTCGCCCAGCGCGCATACGAACTGGTGGCGCTTGGTGGCGGTCTTGCGCTGATCCAGCAGCTTGCGTTTAGCCAGATTGCGCATGACGGTAAGGAACGTGGTGTAGGCCAGGGGCTTGGCCCCGGGGGCCGCATTGAGCGCGTTCATCACTTCCTGGACCGTACCGCTACCGACGGTCCACAGGTGATTCATCACGCGCAACTGCAACGGGCCGATGGGGTCAAAGGGGGAGGGTGCGGCGTTGGACATCGTTGGTTCTCCTGGTTAACCAACCTTAAGCATAGACCGTACCAATCGAATAGAATTCATAAGTTATTGCTAATAAACAATCTATGATACGCATCGGCGCGCGCAAGGATGTCAACTTTTCTTTACATTTACCGGGGATTCCTTTATAAACGAGCACGGAAACACCGCTTAGATACTTCGTCAATAATTATTGACTTTGTCAATAATTATTGACCTATTTTCCTGCTCGACGTGCCGGATAGCTGCGAAGGCGTTGATGCAAGGCCTGTCGGGTAAGGCCTAACTGCCGAGCTGCTGCCGCGAGATTCCCTTCGCACCGACGCATGGCTTCGGCAATGACTTGTTCGGTAACCTCGGCCAGAGTTGGCAGCCGCGCTGGCCAAGCGAGGGCTTCAGGGGGCAAACCTTGCTGATCACTCAATCCACGTTGACGTAATCGACGAAAAGGCTCCACCGCCAAGGCCCCACCCTTGCGGCGACTAACCGCATCGTGCACAAGTGCTTGCAGCTCACGCACATTTCCCATGAAGGGATGGTCGGCCACCAGATCGAGAACTTCGAGCGGCACCCGTAGGGGCGGAACCCCCATGGCAGCGCAACTCACCACCGCGAAGTGGGCAATGAGCAGTGGCAGGTCCTCGCGCCGTTCGCGCAAGGGAGGCAGATGAATGCGGTGGCCGCACAACCGATAAAACAGATCACGACGAAAACGTCCGTCTGCGATACGCTCGTCGAGATCCAAGCTGGTCGCGGCAACCACGCGGATGCGAGCCTGCTCTGGCACGTCGGAGCCCACTGGCAGGTACTCGCCTTCCTGGAGCAGGCGCAGCAATTTGACCTGTGAGGCCACGGGCAGATCGCCGATCTCATCCAGGAACAGGGTTCCCCCAGCAGCCCGGTCCACCAAACCGGCGCGTTCGCCCACTGCCCCGGTAAAGGCGCCCTTGCGATGGCCGAACAAGGCATCCGAAAGCAGTCCATCATCCAGGCCGCCGACATTGCAGGCCACGCACGCGCCACTGCGCCCGCTGGCCGCATGGATCGCCTGGGCCACCAACTCCTTGCCGGTTCCGGTCTCGCCCGTCACCAACACCGGATTGGGTGACGGGGCCACCGCCTCGATATACTGAAACATGGTCAGCATGGCCCGCGAGCGGGTGATCATGCGCGCGAACAGCTCGGGACAGCGCACCGCCACGGGCGCATCCGCCGCGGTGGTACGGTTGGCGCTGTGCAGGGCGACCGCCCGGCTCACGGCTTCAA
>JBILDK010000265.1:0-4534 GCA_044352625.1 Planctomycetota bacterium | reverse complement strand
GTCGCCCTCGCCCTTGCCCGTGGCCAGGTACGAGGCCGCGGCGCGGCCGCTGAGCTGGTTGCCCTTCAGCCGCTCGGGCTGGGGCTGGTACAGCGTGATGACGCCGGAGGTCACCGGGATGTCGAGCGGCCAGGGCGGATCGACCTGATCGGACGCGCCGAGGACGCCCATCAGCAGCAGGCAGGCGGCGAAACGGACGACGGCGTGGGACATGTGGACTCCGGATGTGTGGAACCGAGGCAACGAGTTCGCTGGCACAAGGCGCCGCAGGTAGATTCAGGGACGGACTTTCACGCAGCGGAAGCCCAGGTGGTTGCTGGCGGTGCGCACCTCACCTTTGCCGCGCGTGCCGACCATATAGCGGGTGCAGTATTGGTCGGTGCACAGGAACGAGCCGCCGCGATGCACGCGCTTGGGCACGCCGGGCTCGGCCGGGTCGTAGGCCGAGGCGGGGCCCTGAGGATTGCGCGCCACACCGCCCGCCAGCTTGAGCCGGGCGTAGGTATCCACGCGATACCAGTCGCTGCACCACTCCCACACGTTGCCGGACATGTCGTGGAGGCCGTAGCCATTGGCCGGATATTGCCGCGCCGGGGCGATGCCCGTGAACCCATCATCGCCGGTATCGCCATCCACTACGGGGAAACGGCCTTGATAGATGTTGGCCATCCACGTTCCGCCCGGCTTCAGCTCATCGCCCCAGGCGTAGATCTTGCCGTCGAGGCCACCACGCGCAGCGAACTCCCACTCGGCTTCGGTGGGCAGGCGCTTGCCGGCCCACGTCGCATACGCCGCGGCGTCCTCGTAGGCGATCTGCACCACCGGATAGGCCTCCCTGCCGGCGATGCTGCTGTCGGGGCCGGTGGGATGGCGCCAGTCGGCACCGGGAACGTAGCTCCACCAGGCGAAATAATCGGTCATCGGCACCGGCGTGGCAGTCGGCGCAAAGACGGTGGAACCGGCGATGAGGTTCTCGGGCGGAGCAGTGGGGAACTCGGCCTGGGTCGGCTTGGTCTCAGCCACGGTGACGTACGCCGTAGCCGCGACGAAGGCGGCAAACTGGGCATTGGTCACCTCGGTGACGTCCATCCAGAAGCCATCGACGGCGACGCGCACGACCGGCTGGGCATCGCGGGTGACGCCGGGCAGGCTGCACAGCGAGGCGCTGGCCTCATTGCTGCCCATAGTGAACTCACCGCCGGGGATCCACACCATGCCCGGGGGCGCGGAATCAGGTAGGCTGACCGCAAGCGGCGGCGCTGGAGCGGGCGTCTTGGCAGATTGGACATAGACCGCATATCCGCCCGCAAACAGGGCGGCAAGCAACAGGATGGAGGCGAGTCTCTTCATGGGCGGTAGATCGTCGTCCAATCATTCTTCATGCTGACGACGGTCCAGCCACGGGTGGTGGCCTCATCCAGCCCCTTGTCGAAATGACCGATCAGGCTCTGGCGGTCATAGGCCCATTCGCGGCTGTCGTCGTCATGGTGAACGAAAAGGCACAAACGGCTGCCGGTGCCAGCAGCGGTGTATTGCAGCATCTGCAGGTCGCCGTCGGAGTTGCCGAAGGCGGCAATCGGCCGGCGGCCGATGTGCGAGTTGATGCCGACCGGCTTGCCGGCCTTGTCGTCGATGAAGTCGATCTGAGGTTGGCGCACCAGCACCGGCTTGCCATCGCGTAGCTCGAACACCGTCTTGATGCTGCTGCCTATCACCTGCTCGGGAGGGATGCCGTAGACCCGCTCGCTCCACGGTCGCATGAATTCGACCCCGCCGCCAGAGACGATGAAGGTCTTGAAGCCGTTGGCCCGCAGGTAGGTGAGCACCTCGAGCATCGGCTGGTAGGCCATTTCGGTGTATAGGCGCTTGGTCACCGGGTGGCGCGCCGTGGTGATCCAGGCGTCCACGATCGCGGTGAACTCATCGGTGGTCATGCCGGCGTGGGTCGCCATGACCAGTTCAGCAAGGGCGCGTTCGCCGCCGGCGAGAGCGGTCTTCATGTCGCCCTTCAGCACTGCGGCGAAAGGTTCTTTGTCCCTCCATTCCGGATGTTGCGGCGCCAGCGCCTTCACCCGATCGAGGGCAAAGAGGAATTGGACGTACATGGGCTGCTCGGCCCACAGGGTGCCATCGTTGTCGAAGGTGGCGACGCGCTCGGGCGGAGCGACGAAGCCCGGACCACCCTCGGTGGTCACCGCGGTGACGAATGCGATGATCGAACTCTTGGCTTTGCCATCGCGCCACGAGGGCAGCGGATCGGCGGCGTGCGCCATGACCGCAAGCAGGCTGAGCAGAAAGGTCGAGATGGCAGTGAAAGACATGGATAATCCGGGTGAAGGCGAGTGAAACAGCTGGGCCGCACCAGGCACCCTGGTGCGGCCCAGCCTGACGTCACGACGACTGAGAGCCTGAGCAGAAACCCCTGACCGAGGAGACGGCGGGGATCTTCGAGTGACCGCAAGGAAGACGAAACGAAGCGATACTGGAGGTATCGTGAGTGGCGTCTGACGCCGCGGGCGCCGACGAGATCCGACGTATCCGACCGAAGGGTTTTTGCTCAGGCTCTAAGGTGATCTCAGTTGCCGCTGTGGCTCTTGCTCAACGACTCCATGACATGGTCGAGGTTGAAGGAGCCTGGCTTCTGGCGCGGCGGGAATTCGCGGAAGCTCTGCAACCACTGCCCGCAGAAACCGGCCGCAGGGGCGATCAGGAAGGCGTGTTCGATGAACCAGCGGTTGTAGTCCATGCCTTCATGCACGGCACGTTCGAAAGGATCCATGCGCAGGTTGGTCAGCATCGGGGTGCGCAACTTGACGAACGGCTCCTGCCAGACCCCCAGACCTTCGGCGTCCTGGCGCAGGAAGGTGGCCTTCCAGTTGCCATAGCGCAAGGCTGCGACGCTGCCATCGTCGGTCCAATAGATGAAGTCCTTGCGCGGCCAAGCGCTCTCGCCCGTGAGGGCCGGGATCAGGTTATGGCCGTCAAGATGCACCTTGTAGGTCAGGTTGCCGATGGTCCTGCCCTTCAGCAGATCCTCCTTGACCGTGCTGTCGCCTGCGGCGGCCAACAGGGTGGTCATCATATCCTCGTGGGAGCCAATCTCATTGTTGATCGTCCCGGGCTTGATCACCCCAGGCCAGCGGATCATGCAGGGAACGCGATAGCCGCCCTCCCACTGCGTGTTCTTTTCGCCACGAAACATGGTTGTGCCGCCATCGGGCCAGCTCATGGCTTCGGCGCCATTGTCGGTCGAGTACATGACGATGGTGTTGTCTTCGAGGCCCAAGGCTTTGAGTTTGTCCAGCATCTGGCCGATCATGCCGTCGTGCTCGACCATGCCGTCGGCGTAGATCCCGAGGCCGGTGACGCCCTTCGAGGCATCCTTGAGGCGGGTAAAGATGTGCATGCGCGTCGTATTGTACCAGCAGAAGAAGGGCTTGTCGGCCTTCTTGGCGCGCTCCAGGAAGTCGAACGCCTTGGCAGTGACCTCCTCGTCGATGGTCTCCATGCGCTTCTTAGTCAGCGGACCGGTGTCCTCGATCGTGCCGCCGGCGATCGAGCTGATGACGCCGCGGGGGCCGAAGCGCTTCTTGAAGTCAGCGTCCTTCGGGTAATCGGGATGCTCTGGCTCATCCTCGGCGTTCAGATGGTACAGATTGCCGTAGAATTCATCAAAGCCGTGGGCGGTCGGCAGCATCGAATCTTGGTCGCCGAGGTGGTTTTTTCCGAATTGCCCGGTCATGTACCCCTGCGCCTTGAGCAGCGTGGCAATGGTCGGGTCTTCCTTCTTCATACCTTCCGGCGCGCCAGGCAGACCGACCTTGGTCAGGCCGGTGCGGATGGGCGACTGACCGGTGATGAAGGCCGCGCGGCCGGCGGTGCAGCTCTGCTGACCGTACCAGTCGGTGAACAGGGCGCCTTCCTTGGCGATGCGGTCGATGTTGGGCGTCTTGTAGCCCATCATGCCCTGGTTGTAGGCGCTGATGTTGAAGCCGCCGATATCGTCACCCCAGAGGATGAGAATGTTGGGCTTTTTGGCTGGCGCTGCCGGGGCGGCGTCGGCCGCCATGGCTTGAACGCCCAGCAGGCTGACCAGCCCAGCGGCCAGCAGCAGGTTCCGGGAACCGGTGATGAGGTCGAACATGCGGGGGAATCCTCGGGCCCTGACGGTGATGACCTGGATGGGCGTGGGCACCGCCGGTCCAGGATGACAACTGATGTGGCTCATGCGTCCGTACCCTGCACACGCTGCAGGATGGTGGGCATATCTCTTTGAATATGCGTGAAGAAACGGTGAAGGCCCGTGCACAAGTAATTCAGTCCCGGTTCGCCGTCCGGGGTGCGCACGAAACGGTTCTTGGGGCATTCACCCCAGCATAGCGACAGATGCTGGCATTGGCGGCACTGCTGCGGCAGGGTGTCGCGCTTGGCGTAGCCGAAGCGCTGCTGGACCGGCGAGTAGGCCAGTTCGGCCCAATGGTTATCGCTGATGTTGCCAAGGCGGTACTCGGGATAGACGTAGTGGTCGCAGGAG
>JBILDK010000023.1:0-14624 GCA_044352625.1 Planctomycetota bacterium | reverse complement strand
AAACGGCATCTGCATCGTCAAGGACCGCGAGCTGGTCGGCGCCGGCGCCGGGCAGATGAGCCGCGTCAACAGCACCGAGATCGCGGTGCGTCTCGCCGGCGACCGCGCCAAGGGCGGCGTAGCGGCAAGCGATGCGTTCTTCCCGTTCCCGGACGGGCTGATGAACCTGGTGAATGCCGGCGTGACTGCTGTGGTCCAGCCAGGAGGCAGCAAGGGCGATGCGGCGGTGATCGCTGCGGCGGATCAAGCAGGCATCGCCATGATGATGACCGGGGTACGCCACTTCCGTCACTGACGGGCCCGTGCGCGCTGCGCGCGCTCCCACCGTGCTGCGCACGGTTGCGCCGGCTGTCGCCGGCGACGGGCCCTGGCGACGCGCTTCTCGCTGCGCTGCGACGCGGTCGCCGCTGTTCGCGGGGCTCTGCCCCGCTACGCCCCGCCAGGGGGCTTTGCCCCCTGGACCCCCACTGGCGCTCCCCGGCTCACGCGAACAGCGCGGCGACCTCGGCGTCGGTCATCTCACGCATCGTACCGACCGCGAGATCCGCCGGCAGGTCCAAGGCCCCGATGCGGTCGCGGTGCAACGCCGTCACCTCGCCGCCGCAGGCGGCGATCATGCGCCGCACCTGGTGGTAGCGGCCTTCGTGCAACAGCATCGTCGCCGTGCCGGGCCCTTCGAGGATCAGCTCTGCTGGCAGCGTCACCTTCGGATCGTCCGGCAGCATCATGCCCTCGGCGCAACGCTGGACCGCATGGGCGCTCAACTCGCCGCGATAGCCGATGCGGTAGCGCTTGGCGACGTGACGTTTGGGATTGGTCAGGCGGTGGATGAGCTGGCCGTCGGTGGTGAGGATCAGCAATCCGCTGGTAGCGCGGTCGAGTCGGCCAGCCATTTCGAGCGGCAGGTTCTGCCAGGGCGGCGGCACCAGGTCGTGGACCAGGGGTGCTTCGCGCTCGTCGTGGGTGCAAGCGCAGCCCACGGGCTTGTGCAGCAGCAGCGTCGCCGCATCAGGGCCGGGCACGATCTCGATCCCATCCACCGTGACCGGACCCGACACCGTCGCGGCAGGGTCGCGGCACGGGCGGCCGGCCATGGTCACCGCGCCCCGCCGGATCAGCGCCTTGGCCTCGCTGCGCGAGCCGTGCCCCTGATGCGATAGGAATGCATCCAGGCGCTCGCTCATTCCGCTACCCAGCTGATTTTTTTACCCATGACCGTGGCCAGATTGCTCATCAATGCCGCGCCGGTGGAACCCAGCTCCGTGCCCGTGGGACTGCCCAAGGCGATGTAGAGCGAGCGCGGCACATTGGGCAGGGCACTGTCGAGATGGTGCCAGCGCCCGTCGATCCATACCGCGTTCCAGGCGTGCCCGACCCAACCGCCGTATTCGGCGTAGAACACCAGGCCGACATCGACCCGCGCAGGTAGTCCGGCGATGCGCAGCGCGGCACACAGCAGGGTGGCGTGCTCGGTGCAGTCGCCACGGCGCGAGCGCCAGGTCTCGAGCGCGGAACCGTCGTTAACCGCCAGGTCCTTGGTGGTAATATGGGTGCGCACCGCCAAACTCAGGTGCTCGGCACGCTCCAGCAGGTCAGGGCGAGTTTCCGGGGCAAGGTCCGCGACCCACTGGCGCAAGGCAGGATCGTCAATTTCGAGTTGGGGTCCCGCCGCCAGGAAGGGCCCGGGGTTGTCCAGCGCCGCGGGGTCGCTTTGGCTGCGCACCGTCAACAGGTCCCCATCCCGCATCTGGAAGCCGTCCACCAGGACCTCGGCCCCCTCAGGCAACCGATAGCGGTTTACCGGAGCTGGCCGGGGCGAAGGGCCTTCAATCGCCACCAAACCGTTGGTCGCCAGCTCGGCCCCGAGCAGCGCCACCGGGCCATCGCTCGGGGCGAGATCAAGGCGAATCGAACCCATCTCAAGGCCCATGCGCTTCATTTGGCCCTTGCGCCCGACTGCCACCGTCATCGGTCCGGGAACGTGTTCGACCACCACCCGGAAGCGCCGGCTGCCGTCGGGATCGCGGCCGGTGGCGGTGGCGGTATTGGTCATCACCAGGACCTGGTTGGCCACCAGGCCGACAGTGGCGAAGCGTAAGACCTCGATCGGCTCCTCAGGAACCGCAGCCATCAGCTCGAGGCCGCGACGATCACTGCACAGGCTTAGGTGCGTCGGCACTGCCAGATCAAACGCGTCAGCCCTACCGAGGCGATGCACTACCCCGCGCACATGCCCGCCGGTCACCGTGCCTACCGCGCTCACCGGCGCACCGTTCTGTTCTTCATCGAGGCGGAAGCTGCGCAGCGTGCCGTCCGCGTCCTCGACTTGGCGCTGGGATTGGCGGATCTCGAAGCGACTTTCGTGGCGTTCGAGCTTGCGCTTGAAGACCATGATCATGTCCGCGGTCGAGGTCCGCCCACCGCGGGCATGGCGGATCGCGGTTTGGTGCAGCGACACCGCTGGCTGCCCGTTGAGCGTGCCGACGAACCACTCGTCAGCCTCGATCACATCTCCCGGCGCCGGCTGCTCGGCAGCCATCAACACCGCCGCGCACAGGACCAAGGATAGCCAGCGGAACAATCCGACGACCGGACGACCGGACGCCCCGACGATCGGACGTTCTAGTTCCATACGCATCGCTGCTCCCATGCCGGATCCTTCCCGGCCGCGAGTCGGTCCATCGCCTGGTTGGCGAGGAGGTCCACGCGTTCATTACCCCGGTCGCCAGCGTGGCCCTTGACCCACTTCCAGCGTACCTGGTGCTGGGCCAGGACGTGGTCCAGCTCCTGCAGCAGATCCACGTTCTTGAGCGGCCCCTCCTTGCGCTTCCAGCCCTTGGCCTTCCAGCCCGGCATCCACTCGGTGGCGGCCTTGATCAGGTACTGGCTGTCGGAGTGGATGAGTACGCGCAAGCCCGGCTTGAGCAGCGCCGCCAGGGCCTCCACCGCCGCCTGGACCTCCATGCGGTTGTTGGTGGTGCCGGCCTCGCCGCCGCAGCGTTCGAGCGCCGCGCCGGTGGCGGTGTTGACGATCACGAAGGCCCAGGCCCCCGGACCGGGGTTGCCGCGGCAGCCGCCATCGGTCCAGGCGATGATGTCGGCATCAGCCATCCGCCGGGACCGCCTCGCCCGCGTCGTCCTGGTAGCCAGCGACGAAGGCGGCGCGGAACGCGGCGAATTCGCCGCGGATGATCGCCGCGCGGCAGCGCGCCATGAGCCGGTTGTAATAGGCGAGGTTGTGCAGCGAGAGCAGCTGCCCGCCGAGGATCTCGCCGGCCTTGACCATGTGATGGAGGTAGCCGCGCGAGACCCGCGCCGCCTGGCTGGGCGTGTCGTCCAGCGGGCGCGGATCGGCGGCGTATTCGGCGCGCTTGATGCGCAGCGGCCCGGCGTCGGTGTAGGCGATGCCGTGGCGGCCCATGCGCGTGGGCAGCACGCAGTCGAATTGATCGATGCCCCGGGCCACCGCCTCGACCAGATCGAGCGGCGTGCCGACACCCATGAGGTAGCGCGGCCGGTCGGCGGGCAGCAGCGGCACCACCCAATCGAGCACCAGATTGCGGTCGGCGAAGGTCTCGCCCACGGCGAGGCCGCCCACCGCATAGCCTGGCAGATCGTGGCACAGTGCATCGGCCGCCGAGCGTTCGCGCAGGTCGCGCTGCAAGCCGCCCTGGACGATGGCGTAGAGCGCCTGTTCATGCGCGCCGCCAAAGGCCCCCGCGCCGCGCCACGCCGCCACCGAGCGCTCCAGCCAGGCGGCGGTGCGTTCCACCGCTTTCTCGATGTCCGCGCGCGGCGCCTGGGACGGCGGGCACTCGTCGAAGGCCATGATGATGTCGGCGCCGAGCAGGCGCTGGATGCGGATCGACTCCTCGGGCGTGAGGTTGAACGCGGTGCCGTCGAGGTGGCTGCGGAACCACACACCCTCGTCGCTGATCTTGCGCTGGCTGGCGAGGCTGAACACCTGATAGCCGCCGCTGTCGGTGAGCATCGGCCCGCGCCAACCGGTGAAGGTGTGCAACGCCCCCAGCTCGCGCACGCGCTCGGCTCCGGGCCGCAACGCGAGGTGATACGTGTTGCCCAGGATCACGCCCTGGCCGAGTTCCTCGGCCTGCTGCATGGTCACGCCCTTGAGCCCGCCGCAGGTCGCCACCGCCATGAACGCCGGCGTCGGCACCGCGCCATGCGGCGTGTGCAACGTCCCGGCGCGGGCCAGCCCGTCGGTGGCGGCAAGCGTCAACGAGACAGCGGCGGTCATGTGAACGTCCGGTCGTCCGGTCGTCCGGTCGTCCGGTCGTCGCGCGGATACCGCGACCTGGGTGGCTCATGACTCAGGCAAAGCGTCAGGGAACGTCGGGGAAATCCGACGGCCGTGAATTCGGTGGACGACCGGACGACCGGACGACCGGACGACCGGACGATGAGGGTGACAGGACGACCGGACGACCGGACCATGCCGTTGCGGTTCACCATACCGTCTTCAACTCCACCCCGGTATAAAACGTGTCGATGATGGTGCGCGCCCCGGCGCCGCTGCGCGCCAGTTCCCAGGCCGAAAGCTGGCTCATGCCGATGCCATGCCCCCAGCCCAGACAGGTGAAGCGGTAGCTGAACAGGCGGCCATCGGTTGATTCGATCTTTTTCGGATCCGCAGGCCACAGGGTCGAGCGGATGCGCATTGGGTCGACGATCATGCGGAAGCGGTGGGCCGGGATGGCCAACGGCAACGCCCCGCCGAGGGTGTGGTGAACGAGGACGGTCTCGACCCGATTGGAGCGCGGATCCCTCGCGCCGACCCGGATCTGGTTGATGTAGCCGACCTGCACACCCTGTGCGGCATAGGCTTCGGCCAAACGCTTCTGAATCTGCTTGAGCGGGATATCCGCCGTGGTCTGTCCGTGGGTCGCATGCTTGCCCAGGGCCGCCACCGCGGGCAGGCAGGCTGGGTCGGGTCGGGCGGCGAAGACCGGGGCCAGCGGCTCCTGCCCCCGCGCGTCGCGGGCACCGGGAAAGACCGATTCGATCCCCGCCGTATAGCCGCCTGAAGCACCATGATAAAACGGCAAAAACGGCGCGTCATGCAGCGTCGGCACTACTCCGCGGGTCTCGCCCACGGCCCGGGCAATGGCCGCGGTAGCGGCACCTGCACCGCGGTATTCCTGGTCTTCGCTGCCATCAAGCAGGTCAAAGGGCCGGGCGGAGGACTCCTTGAGCTTGGCCCAGGCGAAACCGCGGCTGACGATGGCCTGGGCCTTGAGCGCTTCGAGCGGATAATCCGGCGACATCTCGTAAGGCAGCACGCCAGCGAGATAAGCCTCGATCGGCAACATGTTGATCGCGCCCACCTCTTTGGGCGAGACCAGGGTCACGAACAGCGAACCGCGATAGGCCCCCATCGCCCGGCCCCCATTGCCGACCGTGGTCAGCAGGGTGAACACGGGACGACCGGTGGCCTCCTCGAAACTGCGCGGATCGCGCACCACCGCGTTGCCCTCGGTATCGGTGGCGGGAACCTCTGGCCGGGTCTCGACCGGAGCCAGCAGCACGCCGCTGACTTTCCAGCGCAGGTCCTTGCCTCCGCTGGCCCAGCCCGCGCTCGACAACACCAAACCCTCCAGGTCCGGCTCGATGGTGAGCTGGGCCCCGGCCTTGAGTTTTTCGCGCTTGCCCAGCGGATCATCGGTAGCCACCACCTCGACCGGGACCAGGGCCTGCAGGCGTAGCCGATCAAAGGTGCGATGGGGATCGCCAGGCTGCCGGTTCTGGATGAGCACGCGCACCCCGGGATCCGCGCCAAGTCCCTGGGCGCTGCGCCCGAATCCGCGCGCCAACTCGTCGGCGCGCAACCCCAGCACCAGGCTGGTGGTGAACCAGCCAAGCAGGGCGACCAGCAGCAGCGGCCTGACCCAGCGGTTGAAGCGTTCAACGTCCATGGCCGGACGCTAGCAGCGGCCGGGTGTTCCGGAAGTGGTCCGGCGGCGCCACGCGACCAGCGCGTAGGCCAGCGTCGCACCCAGGGCCAGTACGACGCTGGTGACCTGGCTCGGAGTCAGGCCTCCCCAGGTGCGCGGAATGTCGTGATCGCCACGCAGCATCTCATTGCCGAACCGCCACACCGCATATCCCACCAGCGTGAACCAGATGATCCGCCCATCGACCCGCCGACGCGGCCACCACCACCACGCCACCGCCGCCAGGACCAAGCACGCCAGAGATTCGTAGAACTGCGCGGGATGCACCGGGCCATGGGGCGGCACCGGGCAGGTCACCGACCAGGGCACGGTGGTGGGTGCGCCAAAACAGCAGCCATTGAGGTAGCAGCCGACGCGCCCGATGGCGATGCCCACCAGCAATCCCGGTCCTGCGAGATCGAGATAAGGTAGCACCGGGATACCCCGCCAGCGCATCAGCACCCAACAAGCAAGAATGGCGGCGAGCAGGCCACCGTACCACACCGCGCCACCGCTATCGAGGTCCGCCGCCAGGACGATGATCTCGTTCCACGAACGCGGCGTGCCATCGGCGGCGACGGCGAATTCACCCCAGCGTTCGTAGACATGGCGCACCCGCGCCCCGATCACTCCCGCCACCAGCGCTACCAAGCACAGGTCGGTGACATCGCGGCGGGCAATCCCCACCAGTGGCGCGCGGTAACTGATCATCCACCACGCGCACAGTGAACCCAAGGCCAGCATCAGGCCGTAGGCCGCAAGGTGCAGGCCGCCCCACAGCGGCATGACCCGGGCCAGCACCAGGGTAGCGCCCACGACGCCCCCGAGCAGGGCGCTGAGCGCCAGCCGCCAACGTCCCACCGGCAGCAGGAACGCCGCCACCACGGTGGTGCCGACGACCGCCAGGAGCAGCGTCGGATGCAGGAAGGGAAGTTCTATGGCCGCCGCCATCACAGACCTTGCAGGATGTCCAACAGCCGGCGGTCGAGATCGTCAGCGAGACGCCGCGCCAGCTTGAGGTTGAGGCGGTCGCGGGCCACCGACTCGGCCGGGGCGCCGGAGCGATCCGAGAGCTGGATGCCGGCCAGACGCCGGCCCTGGGCATCTTCCACGGTTCCCCGCAGATCGCCATCGACGCGCACCTGATTGTCGATGCGCAACGGGGTGGTCTTGAGGGTCAGGCGCAGGCGCACCGTGCCCGGCTGATCGGGGGCCGCAGAGCGGATGCCGACCTTGGCGAAGGCGTCCACCAACGCCGGCTGCAGATCGCTGAACTCGGGCTCGGCCGGCAGTGACACCGTCACCTGGTCGAGGGCCACCTGCACCTGCCGGCGCAGGGCGGCGCGATCCACCGGCTCAGCTCTGATGGTGCCCCCGGGTTCGGCGGCGCGCAAACGGCTCACCAGATCATCACGTTCCACAAAGAGCGGCGCGGTCGCGCGCAGCACCTGCACCGCCGCCGCCGGGCGCGAGTCGCCGGCCTGGGCCGCGACCGCTGCCTTCAACCGCTCATCGACCGATTGGATGCGCCCGCTGAGATCCCCCGCCCACACCACCCGATCGAGGCGCAGCAATACCCACACGCGATCGCCAAGTTGCTCCTGCCTGATCACGCTCAACCCTGGTAATTCGCGCTGCTCGGCGCGTGAGCGCACGTCGCTGCGCGTCGCCGCCTCGTAGCGTTCCAGCCGATCGGCCCCGCTAGCGAGGGTGGTGCCGGAGGTTTCCTGGGTGCGATCATCCACACTCACGCTGACCTGAATCTGGCTGACCAGATCGCGGGTCGCAGCGGCCACGGCGGTATCGCGGTCGGCGCCGCTGCCGGTGCCGAAGACCATGCCCGGTTCGCGCGGCGGATCCTGGGCCCAGGCGGGGGTGGCGCGAAACGGCGCCGCCACCGCGTCAGCCACGCGACCCACGGGCGTATCGACACCGCAGCCGGCGAGCGCGACCAAGGCCGCGCCCACCGCCAGCCACCGACCACCCGTTATGACCATTAGCGCTTCACCAGCTTCTTCAGATCCTTGGTGTGCTGCCAGGTGATCTTCTGCGTGGTCACGTCGATCAGGCGGAAGGTGGCCGCATAGGCCTTCACCGCCTTGCTGCCCTCCTGGTCGTCCTGGGACTCGATCGAGCCCACCAGGATGAAGTCGGACCCGGTCTCCTGGAAATTCTCCTTGCGCGTTTCGGCACTGGCGTGCTTTTCCTGCTCGCCGCGCTCGGCGCGGGCCTGGTCGCTCTCGGCGTCGGAGGCCACGGCGGTGGCCTTGCCGCTGTTGATCAGTTCGCTGATCAGCTTGTCCGTGATGATCGCGGTGTTGATCACCTCGCCCTGGGTGCGCACGGTGATGCGCCGGACCTTGACCACCGGGATCTGACCGCGCTTCTTGAGGAAATCGTCGGCCCACGGCCGGGTCAGGCTGTCCTTGACCATCTCTTCGGCGGTGAGGCGGCTATCGGTGTCGTTCCATGCTCCGCTGACATCGACCACGGTGGTGGCGTCGAGCCGTTCGACACTGGTGCCGCAGCCGGTGATGAGGGTGAGCGCGGGGGCCGCGACCAGGGCGGCGATGATGAGCGTATGTTTCATGGGTCGGTGCGATCCTCTGTCTCGGGGGTGAAGGTGCGCAGGCTGAGCACGGCGAGGCGGCCCTCGGCCACCACCACCTCGCCCAAATCGACGGTGCCATGGGCGGTGTCCAACGCCAGCCGGTGGCTGCCGGCAGGAAGATCCACCAGCACCGCCGACACATGGTCGTGCAAGGTCAGCCAGCAGCGCAGATCGGCGGACTCGCTCCAGGTGGCCAAGGCCGAGCCGGCAAGATTGACGACGAAGCCGAGCAACCCGCCATCGCGCGCGTCGGCCTGCTTCGCCCCCACCGCGACCAGCGACTGCTTGGCCAGGACCCGGGCCAGGGTGCGCAGCACGATCAGCGGCTGGTCATCGCTGAGCGCGGCGCGGGCCTGGGCGTCGAGGTCGGCAACCACCACCAGGGGCTGGCCCTGGTCGCCATCGACGCGCAGCAGGCCATGGCTGCCGATGGGCCGGTCAGTGCGGTGCACCGGGATCTCGAAACCGATGATCGCAGCGCCACCCGGGGCGAGGGCCTGTTGCACCAGCCAGCCGGGCACGGGCAGTGCGATCCAGCTATTGGCGATCTCGGCGCCCGGGCCCTTGGCGTAGAACGCCAGGGCGCCGAGGGTGAAGGTGGTCGAGGATGCCCCACGCAGGCGCTCCGCCGGCGAGGGTTCCGGCGCCGCGCGTCCGGCGGCGATGAGGCCGATTTGCAGCGGCTCGGTCCGGGCGCAGAACCCCACATGATTGAGCAGCAGCACGCTGCCCTGGCCGGGGAGCAGTCGCGCCGTCGCCAGGCCCGGCGCATCCGCCACTGCCGCCGGATCATAGCTCGCCAACTGACGCAGGCGCAGGCGCTCGACCAGGGCCGGCACGCCCGCCACCTCGTAGCGCCAGGATTTGCCCGCATAGCCGATGGTCGCTGCCTGGTAGCCCTTCACCGCCTGGGTGAGCATGGCCGCAGCGAACTGTTCATCGCTCTCGCCGCGCTCGGCCCGGGGCAAGGCCATCACCGTCGCTGCCGCCAGCAGCCGCGCTGCGGGATCATCCACCAGGGCGCGGGCCGCGGCGCGATCGTCACCCTCGCGCTTGGCCGTGGCCAGGGTCAGGCGGCGGGCGGCATTGACCGCGCGCTCGCGATGATCGACCGGTGCGAGGTCGGCGGCGGGCAGCGGCACCGGCGGCTGGGGCGTGCGCGCCACGAGCAGCGCCGGGGGCCGCCACGTGCCGTCCTGGGCCTGGGCCGCGAGCAGGTGGTTGAGGGCCCGGAACCAGTCCACCTGGAGATTCTCGTGAGCCCGCCCGCGGAAGCGCACCACGGTATCGTTGGCGACCCAGGATGCGGCGCTGTCCACCACCCCCTGGTTGCGATTCTCATCGACCAGGGGCACCGCCCGGTCGAAGGTCGCGGCAGACTGATCGAGCTGCCCGCCGAGGTGCTGGATCAAGCCCTCATCCATGGCCCGCACCAGGACCTCATCGCTGTCCGTCCCGTACAACTCCGCAATGGTGGTGGAGGCCTTGGCCAGATCGCCGTCGCGCACCGCACCGCGGACCGCCTCGGCAGTGCGGTCGGCGCCGCAGCCAGCGAGCACGGCTGCGGCCACCGCAGCGAACAGCAGCTGCTTCAACGATTGCCTTCCAGCAGGTCGAACACGCGCCCACGCACCTGGCCGGCAGCGGCGCGGGCGAGCACATCCTCGCGCACCAGGTGCAGGATCACCCCACCGCCCTCACGCGGCTGGACATCGATGCGCGTCCAGCCCAGCAGCCACGCCGGGCGGCCATCGTCGAGCGCCACCTGGGGCACGCCCCAACGTTCAATGAAACTGGCCTCGGCCTGCTCCAGCTTGAGGTCCTCGACGGTAAGCAGGGCTTCGGCCAAGTCGCCGCCGCGGAAGGTGAGCTCGAGTCCGGGCCGCGGCTTGGCGATGGAAATCTCGCCCTTGGCCTCGACCTGCTCGCCTTTGATTTCCTTGCCCAGGACATCCTTGAGCGCCACGCCCCAGGGTAAGCCACCGACGCCTTCGACCTCGCGCGGCAAGGGCTTTTTCTCGCCAGCCACGAGCACGCCAGGCTCGACTTTGACTTGGCCCAGGTCGGGCAGCGGTTCGCCCGCCAGCCAGGTGAGCGGAAAACGTGGCAGGGCGAGGTCGCCGCTGATTCGCGGCAAGAGGGTGAACGCCACGGTGACCGAGCGGATTTTTTCGTTTTCGGTGACCGTGGGTTTGCCCACCAGACGCCATGTGGGTCCTGCCGACATGGCCACGCCGCCGGTGATCGCCGCCGCGATGTCAAGATTATCGATCTGCCGTGCCGGGGTGAAGAATTCCACGCGCACCGGCTGGTTCAGCGCCGCGGTGCGCGTCGAAACCTTCACATTCACGAACAGCGCTGGCCGCGCATCGGCACTGGGCTTGCGCTCGGCCCTCGCCTTGGGCGCAGGGACCTCGGCCGTCGAAGCCGGAGTGGGCGCGGGGACGTCCTCAGCCAGCAAACAGGCAGCGGCGAGGACGGGGACAAGGAGGCGGAGGAGGGCGCTGGGCATGGGGCAGCGTTCTAGCACCCCCCTCGGCCAGGGGCAACCGGCGGGACCCGAGACCAGGGCCACTTCATGACTAGGCCCAGCCGACCCAGGCAAAGCGGATCCGGACGGCAGCGCCATGGAGCTGCACCCAAGAGGTGATCGGTGGACCGGGCGGATGGCATTGCCTCTCCACCACCCACCGCGTTGTTCAGGTTAATTCCTGAACCAAATCCCGACCCGGAGGGATGACGGCGAAGGCCGGGTCGGTATCGCACCTGGCACCGGCCGTCTGGTGCAAACAGGCGCTTCCCCAAGGGCTGCTTGACCGGGAACTTGGATCGCGGGCTGCGGCGGTAAACACCCCCGGTGGTTCCGTACATCCCGACCTCAGTGCAACCGCGTTCGCTCCTCAGGTGCCAGGTCGCAGGGTCAGGGACACCACGCTCACATGTGGGTCGGGCAGTTCCGCACGCCGGATGTCGAGCACGGCGTGCTGTTCGCTGCGCATCGCGTTCCACGGACGTTCCAGGCTCACTTCAGCGCCGCTATGCAGCCAGCGCGCCGCGAGAATTTTCCCACCCAGGCCCAGCAGCGGGATGGCCCCGGCCGGACGCTCGACAAGATGGGCATAGAGGGTGTCACCGCGACGGGTGTACCAGCCCCATTGGGGCTTGGCCAGTAGATGGCCGCCAACCACTGCCGGTCCCGCGCCGATGACACTGGCCTGATTCAGCTCAAGCCAGTCACCGATGGCGCGGAAGGCGGCCTCCTCCTCTGGGCGCACCCGACCCCGGGCATTGGGACCGATATTGAGCAGCAGGTTGCCGCCCTTGGCCACACATTCGACCAGCATGCGCACGGCGGCGGTGGGACTTTTGAGATTGCCTTCGTCGGCATTGTATCCCCAGGTGTCGCCCAGGGTCATGCAGGTCTCCCACACCAGGGGCTTGCCCTGGGCGTCGCGCACGCCCTCGGGCGGAATGACCTGTTCGGGGGTCGAGAAGTCGCCATGGCGGGCCGCGGCGGTGGGATCCTCGTGACCCGCCTCCAACCGGTTGTCGATCAGGATGCCGGGCTGGAGCGAACGCACCATCGCCACCAACTCGTCGGCACGCCAACCTGCGCCCGACTTGTCACCAGTCGGAGTCTGATAGCTGAAGTCGAGCCACAATACATCGATGGTCCCGTAGCCAGTCAGCAATTCACGCGCCTGGGCATGCAGGTAGTCGACGTAGCGTGACATGGTCCGCGGACGGGCCTTGGCCGTCTCATCGTCGCGCTCAGGATGGAACAGGTCGAGGGTGAAGTCGGGATGGTCCCAGTCGATAAGCGACAGGTAAAGCCCGGGGCGCACCCCCTCCGCACGGCAAGCGTCGACGAATTCACGCACCAAGTCCCGGCGGCAGGCAGGGGCGTGGACGCTGGTGTAATCGGTGAGGGCGCTGTCCCACATACAGAAGCCATCGTGATGTTTGGCCACCATCACGCAGTAGCGAGCGCCGGCGCGCTTGGCCAACCGCACCCACTCCCGTGGACCGCCGAGATCGGGGTTGAATTCGTTCTGGTACTGGCGCCAGCGAGCGGTGGGAATCTTCTCTCGGCTCATCGGCCAGGAGATTTCGCGACCGTGAATGGCGGAGAGGCCGAAATGTATGAACATGCCAAAACGATCGTGTACGAACCATTCGGTGCTGACCATGAGATAACCTCCATGGCTGAACATGCTGCCGATGTTCACGGAACAGTCCATATCTCTGCCTAGTCAACTCTGTATCCAAAAATGTGATTACTCGCCATTTACATACCGTCTGATCAGAAAAACTTTCCGGTATCGGCTCAAAGGCCTGACATATCGCACCGTTCAGCCTGCCTGTCGCAGGGAGGTGGTTGGGGGTTGAGGGACAATGCAGTGCGGCGCCGCTGCGGATCACCCATCTGGTGCCTGACATCAGGGGGGTCGCAACGCGCTGCGATGCAGTTCCCAACCACCAATCACTAACCACCACCCACGTTTTTCAGGTTCAGCAAAACTGCCCGATTAACCCGCAGGTGAAATCCGAATCGTTGTCACCTGGAGCCAGCGTGGCCGCGCTCCCTCGATGCGCTGGCGGTTGGGCTACAAGGGTCAGTTGGCGCCCCATCCACTGAGCTCCACCGGACCCTTCGTCGCGCCCGACAAAGCCAGCAGCACGAGTGTGCTCCACGGAAAAATCACGTACCAATCCGCACTTTGGCGGCCTTTGAGCAGGGGAGAAGAGAATTGGATACAGGGCAGGCGGTTCCTGGCATAGTGGGGCAGGATTATCAGGTAGGGTAATGACATGACCATCAGCCTCGGTGCTGCCCTCCACCTGCCCGACGGCGACGCCATCCGCGTGGTCGAGCCCCGGCAATTCGACAACCGCCCCCTGTACGGTGACCATTGCGCCTGCGCCCTGCTGGTGGGTGAGCGGCCGCAGTTCCGCCTGCTGCGTTCACCCTGGCCCTGCGGCACCTTGACGCTCGCGCTGCTCCGGGATGGGCAGGCCCTGTGGTTGCACGACTGGCGTGACATTGCCGCGCGCTACCGGGCCGGGGTCATGACGTGGACGCTGCAGGATGACCGCTTTCCCGGTATCGTGGTGGACCTGGAAGCCGCCTGCCTGGCCGAGGGTGAGGGGGCCACGATCCGCTGTCTCGTGCGCGGTGCCGAAGCCGGCGTGCGCGTGGTGTGGGCCTTCGGCGGTGCCACGCCATTTTCCGACAGCAATCTTTTCGCCCACGCCGATCCGGGCATGCATCCCTCCGTCTCGGCCCAGGCCGCCATCGGCGAGCAGGTGGGTGGCAGCCTCAGTCGCCTCATCACCGGCTTTCTTCCTGATGACTGCCGCGAGAACCGCCCCGATTGCGATGGGGGCGGCTTCCGACTTGCTCCGCCACGGGCAGAGGGCGGTTTTTCCGTCTGGGGCCGTTGCAGCGCCGGCACCTATCGCCTCGGGGACGCCAGCGCCTGGGCCCGGCCAGAGGAACTGATCGTCAGCAGACCCGCCGACATGCCGTTGATCTGCGGCGAGGCTCCGGCTGATGACGAACTGTTCTGGAGCCTGCGCTGCGGCAGCAGCTCAGTGCCGTCGGCGCTCGACCATCCCGCGGCTGACATGGCCGCCGCCCGGGCCCGGGCCGACCGTCTCGCTGCCCAGGTGCGCATCGAATCACCGGACCTCTGGCTGAATGCCGCCATGGCCCAGGTGACCACGGCGATGGATGCCTGCTGGTACGCCCCGGTATTCGTCCACGGCGCCATGTCGTGGAACCGACCCTTCCCGGGTTGGCGCTCGTTGTACGGGCCGACCGCCCTGGGCTGGATCGAGCGGGTGCGCGAGCAGGCCCGCCACTATCTCGCCTCACAGATCCGTGACGGCGGCCCCACGGGTGACGCCCGCGACGAGAAACTGCGGGGCTGCCTGCCTGCCGCGGACTCCCGGTACTATGGCCGGGGCCGCATCGTGCAGGACCAGTACATGTACAATTTTCAGAGCGTCTTTTTCGACATGCTCATTCATGCCTGGCGCTGGAGCGCCGATGCCGAGCT
>JBILDK010000264.1:0-4545 GCA_044352625.1 Planctomycetota bacterium | reverse complement strand
TCGCAGTACGACCGGACGACCGGACAGCGGATTATTTCACTGGGACCGGTTCCTCATTCGGCGGTACGAGCCCGAGGTGCTGGTAGGCGCGCACCGTGGGCGAACGTCCGGTGGGCGTTTTGATGAGGAATCCGCCCTGGATCAGGAACGGTTCGTAGACGTCCTCGATGGTGCTTTCGTCTTCGCCGATGGCGACCGCCAGGGTTTTGAGCCCGGTGGGGCGGCGGTTGCGGCACAGGACCTGAAGGACCCGCCGGTCCAACTCGGTCAGGCCGGCGTGGTCCACGCCGAGCATGTCGAGGCCCTCTGCCGCCACGGTGGCGTCGATGCGGTTGCCGTAGCGCACCTGGGCGAGGTCGCGGATGCGGCGCAGGTGGTTGTTGGCGTAGCGCGCCGTACCGCGGCTGCGGGTGGCGATGAGCGCGAGGCCGGCAGCGTCGGCGTCGACCTTGAGCAACTGGGCCGAGCGGGTGAGGATGACCGTCAGTTCGTTGGCGCTGTAGAGGTCGAGTCGCTCGCGGATGGCGAAACGGCTGCGGAAGGGGGCCGAGAGCTGGCCCTCGCGCGTGGTCGCGCCCACCAGGGTGAACGGCGGCAGGTTCAGGGTCAGCGTCTGGGTGGTGGCGCCCTCACCGAGCTGGATGGTGATGCGGAAGTCCTCCATCGCGCTGTACAGGTATTCCTCGACGATGCGCTTGAGGCTGTGGATCTCGTCGATGAACAGCACGCTGTGCGGCTTGAGCGCCGAGAGAATGCCGGCGAGGTCGCCGGGTTTGTCGAGCATCGGCCCCGCGGTTTCACGGATCTCGGCGCCCATCTCGGCAGCCATGATGTTGGCCAGGGTGGTCTTGCCCAGGCCGGGCGGACCCGAGAGCAGCACATGGTCAAGGGGTTCGCCGCGTTGGGCGGCGGCGGCCACCGCCAACGAGAGATTGCGGGTCACCGCGGTCTGGCCGGTGAATTCGGCCAGGCGACGGGGACGCAGAGCCTTGTCGCTGGCCTCGTCGCGGACCTCGAAACCCGCCGGCTGGGTCATGGACGGTACCAGCCCGAGCCGAAGCGCAGGCCGACGGTGAGCGCGAAGCCGTCAAGGCGCACGCCGTCGATCGGCGCCGGGAAGATGTACGCGGCTTCGCAATAGAGCGGACCTTGGGCATAGCCGGCCACGCCCTTGGCGCAGGGGCCGAAGCCCGACGCGGCTTCGAACGGGGCGGTGGTGCCGCTGGGCCGGTATCGGCCCCAACCCAATCCAGCCCCGGCGCCGAGGAACACCCCGGTGCGATCGATGGTGTGGCGCAGGGCAAGCATCACATCGCCATGGTCCACCCGGCCCTTGGTGCCGTCGGCACTGCGCCAGTCCACGTCGATGCCGGGCGGACCCCAGGCGGCGGCGATGGGCAGCAGCGCTCCAGCGGAAAAAACCGCGCCGATGTTGCCGCTCGCGTCCCGGGTCGCGGCGTTGTAGGAGGCCAGGCCGCCGCCGACATGGATGGGCTCGCGGCCCTCGTCATGCCAGTCGAGGGCTGCGGCCGGGACGCACAGGGCGGCGAGGAGCAGGAGGGTCCTCATGGGCGGGTCTCGCTCTCGGGGGTGGCCGGACGCAGGGGATTGAGGGTTACGCGCACCAGGGCCGGCTCGACCGCCATCCACGGTGGCGCAAGGACTCCAACGGGCAGCTCATGGGGTTCGCCCGGAACGAGGTCGTCGCGCAGCCGAACATAGGCCACCAGGTCGGCCTCGGGGCGCAGGGCGGTGAGCAGGTTCTCGGGCCCGCGCAGGGTCAGGGCGAGGCGCGGCTGGTCAATGTCAACCGCCATCGAGCGCAGCAGATCGCGGCTGCCCAGGACCTCGACCGGCACCGTTACCACCTTGGGCACGCCGGGCCGTGGGCGCACGGTGAAGGTGGCATAGACCGTGCGCAGCACCTTGTAGGGCGCCTCGATCGGAGTGAGCGCGACGCGCTCCTGGCGTGGTCGGGCGAGCAGCGCGTCGGTGCCGTCGAGGGCCACGGCACGGAAGCGCACGCGCAGGGCAGCGACGCGCATGCGTTCAAGCTCGGCGGCGGGGGCGCGCAGACGTACCCGGGTGACGTCGGTCTGGGGCGCGGTGGCCTCGATGCCCGGCGGCAGTCCGCCGACCGCAGGCGGCTCCACATCGAAATCGGCCTCGGCGATCTGGTCGAGGCTGACCGTGATCTCGCGCACATTCTCGGGCTCGATCGCATCGATGCGGATGTCGCTGGTCAGGCCAAGCGCCGCGCTGGTGATGGGGAAGCCCTGGCTGCGCCGACGCACGCCCTCGGGGGTCAGCGTCAGGCGCGGCACGATGGTGTCACCACTGAGTTCAGAGAGCCGGTTGGTGGGTACGCTCAGGCGCACCTTGAATTCACGCGGCGTGATCGTGGTCAGCTGATGGTCGTCGGGCAGGCCCTGCACGGCTTGGTCGGTGACGGTGATCTCGATGGTCTTCTCGACCCGCACCTGGCCAGCGGTGTAGAGCCACAGGGCCACCGCCAGCACCAGCGAGACGGTCTTGAGTTCCCAGTGGGAGAAGAGCCTCATGGCGCCGGCTCCTCGACCCGGGCGGCGCGGAACATGCGGCCCAGCAGGATGCCCACATCCTGGGCCGAGAGGTTGCGGGTCAGGCGGCCGCGATCGGCGAGGCTGATCTGGCCGGTTTCTTCGCTCACCACCAGGGCGAGGGCGTCGGTGTCCTCGCTGATGCCGATGGCGGCGCGGTGGCGCGTACCCGAGAGCGAAGCGAACTCGGGACTGTCGGTCAAGGGCAGGATCACCCCGGCCCCGGCGATGCGCCCGCGGCGCAGCACCACCGCGCCGTCGTGCAGCGGGGAGTCCTTCCAGAACAGCGCGATGAGCAGCTTGGCGGTCAGTTCGCAGTCGAGCGGCGAAGAGGCTACGAAGTCGTCGAGGCGATCCTTGCGCTCGAACACCACCAGGGCGCCGATACGGCGGCTGGCGAGGTACTCGATGGCATCGACCAGCGGCGGCACCGGATTGGTCCCTGGCCCCAGATCGCCCTGGGGGAAAAATCCGCCAAGGCGGGTGAACAGCCGCCGCAGTTCAGGTTGGAACACGACCACCAGGGCGAGCACGGCAAAACCGATCGAGGCCTGGAGCAGCCACGAAATGGCGTGGAGTTGCAGCAGCCGCGCCACCATCCACGCCCCCGCCACCGCCGCGATGGCGATGGCGATACCCTTGATCTTGCCCCCGGCGCTGGTGCGTTCGAGGAACGTCAGCAGGGCGTAGGCCATGAACCACAGCACTCCGATCTCGATCACCGTGCGCAGCCAATAGCCGGCGTCGGTGATCACGAACAGGCTGCGCAGCCAGGTCATGAGACCGTCATCCATGGGCGCCTCCGTCGAGGGCCGCAGCCAGGCGCAGGGCGGTTGCCGCTCCAGGCACGTCATGGACGCGGAGCATCGCGCATTGCCGGGCGATGCGGGCATGGACCAGGTGCGAGAGGTGATCGCGTTCCGCCGCCGGTGTCGGGCTCTCCGTCGCGGCGGCGAGAAACGACTTGCGGCTCACGCCCACCAGCAGGGGCGCGCCGGCTTGGGCCGCGAGCGTCGGCAGCGCCGCGAGCAGACGCAGGTTGTGGGCCAGGGTTTTGCCGAAACCGATGCCCGGATCGGCCAGAATTCGCTTCTGGGCGATGCCCGCCGCCACCGCCGCCGCGACCCGCGTGGCAAGAAACGCGCCGACCTCGGCAATCACGTCATGGTAGCGGGGGGCGACCTGCATGGTCCCTGGTGTACCTTGCATGTGCATGAGGAACAGGGTGCAGCCGGAGCGGGCTGCCAAGGCCAGCAGGTTTGGATCAGACCCGGCGCTGATGTCGTTGATCCCCTCCGCCCCGGCGTCGAGGGCGGCGGCGGCCACGGTGGCGCTGGAGGTGTCGATGCTGATGCGGCATGGCAAGCGCGCGGCGCGCAGGGCGCGAATCACCGGCACGGTGCGACGGATCTGTTCGGCGGCGGGGACCGGGGCCGCACCTGGTCGGGTGCTCTCCCCGCCGACGTCGAGCCATGCCGCCCCGGCAGCAGCCATCGCTGTCCCGGCAGCAACCGCTGCCACGACATCAAGGCAGGCACCGCCATCCGAGAAGCTGTCGGGGGTGGCATTGAGGATGCCCATCAGGGCGGCCTGGGCTGGCATGCCCTGTTTATGCCGTCGCGGGGCGGCTTGCCAATCCACCACAGCGGTGGCTCAGCCAGCGGGTCGAGGATTGAGTGGCGCCGCGCCCAGCCACAGTGTCCCACCCATGCCCTCCCTCGTCCTCCATGGCAGCGAGCGACCCCTGGCGGGCCGCACCATCATCGGCCGGCTGCGCGACTGTTCGATTGCGATCAAGGATGAGGCCGCCAGCCGTCAGCACGCGGCCCTCGCTCCGGCGGCGGGCGGGTGGACGGTCGAGGATCTGGGCAGTGCAAATGGCACCAAGGTCAACGGTAAGCGCATCAGCGGAACCATCCCTTTGGCGGATGGCGATGTCATCCGCATTGGCGAGACCGAACTGACT
>JBILDK010000022.1:0-14701 GCA_044352625.1 Planctomycetota bacterium | reverse complement strand
AACCCCTTCGGTCGGATACGTCGGATCTCGTCGGCGCCCGCGGCGTCAGACTCCACTCACGATACCTCCAGTATCGTGAGTGGAGTCTTCCTTGCGGTCACTCGACGATCTCCGCCATCTCCTCGGTCAGGGGTTTCTGCTCAGGCTCTCAGAGTCCGATCTGGACGACATTGGCAAAATCCACTGCCTTGTCGCCTATCTGTAGGCTGATGTCCTCGCCATTGTCGCCCCACTTCACGGCCTTCACCGCACCCGACTGGATCGCCCCGGTCTCGTCGGCATAGGCCACGGTCTTGCCCAGCATCTGGTTCGCGACCTGGGAGAGATAGCTGTCATCCTTGCCCTTGGGCAGGACCTGCTTGATGTTGTCAATGGGGTAGTCTTTGCCGTTGATGCCAACATAGACCACCTCGTCCACCACGCGGAACCCGCCGACCACGCCGGTCTTTTGGGCGTAACCCACATCAGGGGCTAGGCCCTTGTTGACCAGCTTGGTCTTCTCATCCGGAGTCAGGGCCTGCTGGCTGACGCTGACGGTCTGGCCCACCATGTCCTGGGCCCATTTCACGTCGTTGCGGAACTTGGTGTAGGTGGTGTTGGCCAACTCCTGCAGCTTCTGCATGTTGTCGACCATCTTCCCCGTGTCCTGGGGATCGAGCGGACTCTGGTTGGTCACCTCGGTGAGCATGATCTTGAGGAAGTCCGCCTGGCGGAAGGCCTTCATCGAGCTGTCCACGGCGCTAGCAGCGGTGTCGGTTTTCGAGCTGGTGGCGGGACTGACGGTGGACATGGCTGTACCCTCGCGGAGCTGGACGCACTGGTCGTGCCGAAAACAGCCGGAGCGACCGTTGGCCAACAGCGCCGATCAGACGACGAGCCTCGGCGACGGTGACCCTCACAACCGCAGTTGGTGCTGGTTGGTGGAGATGCATGCCATCCGCCCTGTCCACCGAGTACCTCCTGGGCGCAGCTCTCTGGCGCTGCACGAGGCCGTTCCCCACCCACCAATTGCGACAGGCAGGCGGATCGGCAGTGATCGTCGCCGCTGGAACGTTGGCCTCGCGCAGAAACCGCGCCAGAATCACACATACCGCCCTTGGTGCCATCGCGAGCGCTTGCAGCTACCGGCTTCCAGTCAACAAAAAACCCCGGTAGAAACCGGGGTTTTTAACTTTGGGGACCCAGACGGGGTTCGAACCCGCGACCTCAAGAGCCACAATCTTGCGCTCTAACCAGCTGAGCTACTAGGTCCATGTCCAGTAGGGAGGAGCATGTTAGGGGACACAGCCGCGGACGCAAGGGGCTCAGAGCCACGGTCCCGCAGGCGCACGCCAGTGCGCTTCGCTGCCACCGCTACTCGCAGGGCCTCCTGCACATCCCGATGTTTCAGTGGTGTGCAACCTGACAATCCTGAGCCGATCCACAACAACCGGGTCGTGTTGGGTCTCCGGCTGGGCACCAGCGGATCCCCGACACCGTGGAGGCCCACGGTGATCAATGACATGACCTCCAGGGCGAAGCAGGCGACGGTTGTCGTCCACACGGGAACGTCGTTCGCCACCGTGAAACGCCTTTGCCGGATTCCTGCCATCTGTCAACGCGTCCTGGCGATCGCGACGTTCTTACTGTGTTGCCACTGGTTTGGTGAGTTGCTTCCAGACACGGAAGGCTTCGGTGACGCCCCATGCCTGGGCGTCGCAGCCGCGCTGGGCGTGGGGGGCGTCGCCGTCCACGATTTCGGGGAGTTGACTGGCGCAGCCAGCAGCAAACAGGCGGTCGCAGCTGCCCAGATAGGCGCGGGCTGCATCCACCGCTGCCGGACTGCGCTCCCACGCAGCAGCCAGAGCCTCGCAGAATACCGGCAACAGCCAGGTCCAGGCGGTGCCATTGTGGTAGGCGGGCTTGCGCCGGGTGTCCTCGTCACCGGTGTAGGTGCCGCAATACGGCTTGAGCGGATCGTTGAGCAGCACGCCCGCAGCGCTGACCACCGGAAGCGGGGGGAAAACCGGCAGCGGTGCGAGGCTGCGCATCGCCCCGGGCACCACCAGCCAGCGAGTGCAGGCGGCCACCACCTGGCGCGCGGCCACACCATCGATGCAGCCCAGGGCCACAGGGATGAGCTGGTTCGGGCGCAGATGGTCATCGCGCACCGCATCGGCTGCCGACACTCCTGCTGCGGCATGCAGACAATCGGCGAAATAGCCACGCTCGGGAATGCGGAAGCGCTCGTGCAGCGACATCTGGGCACGCTCGGCGAGGGCCTTCCACGGACCCCAATCATCCACCACCGGACGCTTGAGCAGGTCGCACAGGTGGAGCAGACGGATCCACAGGGCCTGGATCTCGACTGCGTAGCCCTGACGCGGGGTGCCAGTCGGATAGTTGGTGTCCATCCAGGTGAAATGCGGCGGGCTCCATATCAGGGCGCTGGCACGGTCGGTGCGGATGCCGTTGGCGGTGCCGCGCAGATAGCCGGTGGCAATCGCAGCGCAGACCTCGGCTAGACTGCGGCCGTCAGCCCCCTTGGCTTGCCAGGTCTTGGGACCGAGTTCGTCCGCCAGCTCGGCGCAGACCAGGGCGAACCACAGTGGCGCGTCCACCGTGTCGCGGTTCTCGGCGTGGTCGCCATTGAGCAGATTGGGGAGGGTCCCGCCCTGTTCGAAGCGGGCGAAGGTCAGGCAGATCTGCTTGACCTCGTCGCTCATACCTGCGGCGAGCAGACCCCGGCAGCAGATGAAGGTATCGCGACCCCAGTCGAGAAACCATGGATAGCCGGCAATCACCGTGCGGCCCTCGCCGCGGCGCACCACGAAGGCGTCAAGGGCAATGGCCAAGCGCCGGCCGAAGCCGTCGTCGTTCTCGAGTCCCGGGCGCTCCATCGCCCGCGACACGGCGCGAAAACGGTCGGCGACGAAGCGTTTGACCACGGCAGCGGGCGGATCCTCGGCATCGGCGCAGAGCACCAGGTCGGTCTCTTCGCCACGCACGATCGGGATCTCGAACCAGCCGGGGCTCCACGCGTCGCCCGAGTCGCGCATGCCGCGGGTGGCCTCGACCGGATGCGGCAGACCGGTGCACCATTCCTCGCCCGGATGGTACACGCCGCGATTGGCCCAGGCACGCAGACGCCGGTCCGACGCGGGAGTGAAGGCGAAGCCGCTGCGGTCATTCAGGGCAGCGGTGTGCCGGCGGAAATGGTCGCCAGCGCCGTCATTCTTGATGGTCTCTGCGTGGAACGAGCGGTCCTCGCAATCGACCCGCAGGATGAGCTTAACTGTGCGTCGGTCAGGAAGGTCGCGACCGCGGGCCGGGGCGTCATCGGGACGTACAAAACGCAGCACCGTGGTGTTGCGCCCAGCGAGCATGTCCACGACCAGATCGAGGCGCACGGTGCGGCCGTCACCGGCCAGGGCAGTGAACGACCACTGCGCAGGCGGGCCGGGCTGGAAGCGGTCGAGCTGGGTGCCGTCAAGCGGGGTAATGAAACCATCGGCGTTAAGCCACGCGCGTACGCGCTTGACCAGCACATGACGATCGCAGGGCGCGCTGGCGTGCAGATTGGCCCCCAACGCGCAGTCGTACTTCGAATACATGGTTCCGAAATCGACCCCGAGGCGGGCCATGCCGCCCAGTCCGTTGGTGAGCAGCGTCACCGTGGGCGCGAACCCCGCTGGGGCGGGATCCGGTACCGCGGACAAAAAACGCAGCGTGCCGCGGGCTTGACGCCCCTCGCTGGCGTAGCGTTCGAGCAGCAGCACCGCTTCGCCGGCGGCCTCGGCCGGGGGCAACGCAGCGATGTGGCCCTCGGGCATGGGTACCGAGCGCACGTGCAACGCAGTGCAGCGTGGACGTTCAAGGGTCACGCTGAAGGGCGAGGCATCCTTGATCAGCACACGGTGGCCGGGCGGCACTGGCACCACGCGATCTACGTCGCGGCGGTCCCAGCGCACGACCTCGGGGAAGCCGGCGTGGGTGGCGGCCACTTCAAGTGCGGGCAACAGGTCGCGCGCCGCTGCATCCGGATCGAGCCGGGCGAGGGCGGCGAGGAAGCGCACCGGATCGGCGGCGGTCCACACCGCCAGCGCGCGCCACGGCGCAGGGCCGATATGCTCCGGGGCAAGGACCTCGGCCAGGCGGCCATAGGCCCAGGAGGCTTGGGCGCGGGCGACGCGATACGCATCGCCATCGTGCGCCAGGGGCTGGGCGCCGAGGCAATGCACCGCAGCCGGGGCCAGGGTCAGGGCCACGCCCTCGGCCAGGGTCGCGATGCTGGGCAGGGTCTGGTCGAGCAGGTCGATCCCGGGGGCGCCCAGGGCCTGCCAGGTCGCAGTCGGGATGACCACGGTGCGCGGTTCCTGCAGATCGGTGTTGGCCACCACGAGGAGGGATTCCAAGCCCTCGGCATCTTCACGACGCAGGGCATAGACGGCACTCTCTGCCGCACTGAGGCGAGTGAGGCGGGCACCGTCGAAGAAGCACGGATGATGGCTGAGCAGGCGATTGAGGGTCGCCAGCTCGCCACACAGATTCACCGGCGCGTCCCAGCTCAGACCGCGGGCCTGATGGACCTCCAGCTTTTCCGTGGCCAGCCATTCGACGCCGGCGGTGAAGCCGAACGCGCCGCAATCGCTGGTCAGGGCGCACAGCCGGTTGCGCAGCAGCGACCACGCCACCCCGCCCTTGGCCAGACGGTCGTTGTCGTGGGTCTCGCTGTAGTGGACCAACACGCCGAGGCCGCGATGGGCCAGGAAGTGGTCGAGGTAGCGTGCGACCTCGGCACCCTGGTAATTCTGGAACAGCTCGGAGTAGGCCCACTGCATGCCGCCGGTGGTGAGCAGCGCGGCGGTGTCAGCCCAGCCGCCGCCGAGGCCTTCGAGCAGGAACACGGTCTCGGGGAATTCCTGGCGCACGCGGCTGATGATGTAGCGCCACGCCTGCAGCGGCACCATGTAGCCCGCGTCGCAGCGGAAGCCGTCCACACCACGCTGGCACCACACCAGCAGCGCCTTGGCGATCTCCTCCCACAGGGCGGTGTTGCCGTGGTGCTCCAGCTCCACCAGATCGGCCCAGGTGTTGCCCCAGGCCCCGGGGCTGTGGAAGGTGCCGTCGGCATTGCGCTGGAACCACTCGGGGTGCGCGTTCTGCAGGGTCGAGCCCCAGCCGGTGTGGTTGACCACGATGTCCAGGAACAGCCGGCAGCCACGCAGATGGGCGGCGTAGGCCAGCTCGCGGAACTGGTCCACGGCGGTGGTCTTCTGGTCGAACACCACCAGCGCCGGATCGATCGCGGTGAGGTCCTCGCACGCATACGGGCTGCCAAAACGGCCGAAGCGCGCATAGGTCGTGGGCGTGGGCGAGACCGGCAGCAGGTGCAGCACGGTGCAGCCCAGGCGGCCGACGATGTGCGGCAGCTGCTCGGCGAGGTCGCGCAGGGTGCCCGACGGCGGGATCACGGTGTAGCCGTGGCGGTCAAGCGCGGCGAGCTGTTCGTCGAGCACCGCATGGCGGGTCGAGACCGCGGCCTTGCCGGGTCCGAACATGCGCGGGAACGCGCAGTAGATGGCGTTGGCGGTGCGCAACTGGTCGGGATGCACGGCGATGCCGGCATCGTCGCCATCCGGCCAGTGCTGCCGCCCCTCGGGATCGAGCAGATAGGTCTTGGCCCGGAACCAGCCAACCTCGGTCAGCGGCAGGTCCAGATGCCAGCCGTCGGCGGCGGCATGCAGCGGGATGTCGCGCCACGACGAGCCGGCGAAGGTCCGGCTGCCAGCGAGGCTGGCCACGGTCTCGACCCGGTCCACCGCCGCCCGCCCGAGGTTGGTGCGCACAAACGCCCGCCAGCCCGTGGGGCAGTGGCCATCGCACGAACAGGCGAATGCGATCCGGTCGCCCACGAAGCGCAGCACACGGGACGCGGGATCAGGTGACATGCGGATGGCAGGCATGCAGCCCATGAGACGGCGAACGCGCCAGCCTGCAAGGGCGCGCTGCGCAACGCCAGGAAGCCCTCAGTACCGGTAATTCGCCCGGTAAACCGCCAACGCAAACCGGCAATCGTCCACCCTGACCGTGGGTCGGATCGAGTGATCGGACATGGAGATGCGGGGCGCGCGCTGCTCGCGCATGCCGTTGAGCGTGCAGAGCCCCTCGTCGCAAAGGTTGGCGACGATCCAGTCCCAGTGTTCGATGTGCTTGGTGGCCTGGACCGCGCAGAAGTCGGTGACGAACGCCGGCTCGGAAGCGAGGGATTCGCGCATGGCACCTCCGCCCAGGATCGTGCGCAACTCCGCGAACACGAACAGAGCCCGGAAGCGCGTCAGGGAATCCGCGCGTGGCCCTGATCCTTCCATTCTTCGCCTGCCGGGTACGTCCACGCATGCGCCTGCGTGTCCGCCTGACTGCCGCCTTACTTGGCGCCCATGTGCTGCTCACCCTGGTGGCGGCGGGCGTGGCGTGGTCGCTGCTCGATGCCGGGCTGCGCCAGCAGGCCGAGGACCGTGCCCGCGCGGTCGGCGCAGTGCTGGCTGGTGGCGGCTTCACGCCCAATGCCGCCGTGCTTTCGCGTATGCAGGCTCTGGCCGGGGCCGAGTTCCGCTTTGTTCACGCTGACGACCCGCCGGTTTCAGGCACGGTGCGCGTGGCCGAAGGCGGGCGCATGGTGGAAGTCAGCTATCGTACTGCCGCCTACCGGGCAGCCCGTCGAGAGATGCTGCTGGCCGTGGTGCTGGTGGCCGGGTTCGGACTGATCCTGGTGGTGGCGGTATCCTGGGCCCTGGCGCGCTCGGTGGCCCGCCCGCTCGAACGCCTGGCGGATGCGGCCCGGCGCATCGGCGGCGGCGACTTGGCCACACCGGTGGCGGCGGTCGGCAGCGGCGAACCCGGAGCCCTGGCGGCGGATCTGGAGGCGATGCGCGCGCGGCTCGCGGATCTTGAGCGCCGCACCCGGGACGCCGAACGCCTAGCCGTACTCGGCACCTTTTCCGCAACCGTCGCCCACGAGGTCCGTAATCCCTTGTCGGCGGTGCGCCTCACCATCCAGCTGCTCGGCCGGCGTTTGCCGGGCGAAACCCAGCTCGCCGTCCTGGGCCAGGAACTGGAGCGTCTCGACCTCATCGTCGATGAACTGCTCGCCTATGCCCGGGGCATGACCGTGAACCGCGAGCCGGTGGACCTGGCCGCCGCCGCCACCAGCGTGGTCAGCCTGCTGCAGCGCCAGGCCGACCACGCTGGCGTGGCGGTGGCGGTCAGCGGTGCGGGGCGTGCCAACGCGGATCCAATGCGCCTGCGGCAGATGCTGCTAAACTTGGTTCTGAATGGCATCCAGGCGGTGCAGTCCGGCGGCCGGGGCGGGACGGTGTCGGTCCAGGTCGCGGATGGCCGGCTGGTGGTGGCCGACGACGGCCCCGGGCTGGACCCGGTGGTGGCTGATCGGCTCGGTCGCCCCTTCGCCACTACCCGCGCCGATGGTACCGGGCTGGGTCTGCACCTTGCGGCGGCGGTGGCGACTGCCCATGGCGGCAGCCTGACTCACCAAGCGGGCGACCCGGGCGCGCGCTTCGTGGTCACCCTGCCGTGACCGGTTTGCCCACCTGCACGCGCTGCACCGTGCCCGCGAGGGTCACGCGCTGGCGTCCGCCGCCGTGGCGCACCACGCGCAGTTTCAGCAGGCCGGCGCCGCTGGCCAAGACCTCAACCGTCGGTTCGGCATCCTTCGCCGCGAGGCTGATGCGAACCGCTGAACGCGCACCTTTCCGATAGTCGAACGACGCCCCGTCATCCCAGGCATAGGTGCAGGTGGCGATGCCCTTCGGGCGGATGAATGCGTGCAGTTCGATGTCGGCGAGATCGTTGGCGTTGCCGGTGCGCTCCCCCACCTGCATCGGGATGAGACTGTTCTCGCGCACATAGAGCGGCGTGCTGGCAGCGCTCTGGCGGGTGCTGACGGTACGCCCCCCGCGTTTCCAGCGCGACTCATGCAGCGCGTACCACCACCCGGGCGGCAGGACCACGCGGCGCGACGCGGCGCCCTCCTCCAGCACCGGGGCCTGCATGAGGGCTGGACCGACCAGGAACTGGTCGCCAACCGCTGCCAGGTCCTGCCCGGGGCCGTCGCTGAAATCGTGCATCAGCGGGCGCAGGATGGCGTCGCCGCGCTCCTCCTGCGCGATGAACAGGTTGTAGAGGTAGGGCAGCAGCTTGTACCGGGTGCGAATGTAGTGGGCGAGGATGCGTTCGGTGGCGGCGCCAAAGGCCCAGGGCTCCTGATCCCGTGTACCCTTGTTGCTGTGGTTACGCAGCACCGGGAAAAGAAAGCCCGCCTTGTACCACGCCACCGCCAGGGCCTGGTCGGCATCACCGCCGAAGCCGGGCACGTCGGGACCGTTGAAGGGCACGCCGGACAGCGCCAGGTTGAGCGACACCGGGATCGCGGTGCGCAGGTGGTGCCAGTTGGAATAGTTGTCGCCGGTCCACAGCGCGCTGTAGCGGCTGATCCCGGTGCTGCCGCTGCGACAGAGCAGGAAGGGCCGGCGCTCGGGATGCGCGGCGAGAAAACCGGCGCGGCTCGCCATGGCCATGCCCAGGGCGTACTGATTGTGGTAGGTGCCGTGGGCGAGGGTGCCCTTGGCGAAACGCATGGTGCCCAGTTCGGTGGGTCCGACCGACGGATCGTTCATGTCAAGCCACGCGCCGGACACGCCCTGGCTGGCGAATTCGGCGGTCAGATCAGCCCACCACGCGCGCACTGCGGGCAACGAGAAGTCGGGGAAATGCGTCTCGCCCGGCCACACGAAGCCGGTGTAGGGCTGGCCCTCGGCGGTGAGGCAGAAGTGGCCCTTGGCCAGGCCGTCCTCATAGACCGGGTAGTCCGCCTCGACCTTCACCCCGGGGTCGAGGATCGGCACCACGTGCCGGCCCTTGGCGGTGAGGGCGGCGAGGTCCTTGGCCAAGTGTGGCCAGTGCTTCACGTCCCAGGTGAAAACCTTGAAGCGCTCCATGTAGTCGATGTCGAGCCACAGGCCGTCGCAGGGGATCCCGCGCGTGCGGAACTCGCGGTCGAGGCGCACCAGGTCCTTCTTCGACTCGTAGCCCCAGCGGCACTGGTGATGACCCAGGGCCCACAGCGGCGGCAACGGGGTCACGCCCACCAGGCGCTGGAGCTTGCGCGTCAGCTCGGCCAGGGTCGGGCCGACCAGGAACCACACGTCGGGTTTCCCGGTGGGGGCGCCGATCCAGAAATGGCGGGCGCCGGGGGCGAAGGCCTGGCTGGCGATGGCCTCACCGTCGCGCGGCAGGCCCATGAACACCGCATCGGGATTGTCCACCAGGATGCCGATGAAGGTCTCGCCGCGTTTGATGATGAGGTAGGGGATCGAGACGTAGAGCGGATCGACCGCGCCATTGCGGATGCGTTCGTGGGCGTGGTCGGCCCACACGTCGGCGTTCCAGAACTTCGTGCTCAGCGCTTTCTTCTCCCAGCTCTTCTCACCATTGGCCTTCTCGCCCATGCCCCAGAAGCGGAGACCAACCTCGGGTTCGAGGCGCAGCATCCAGGCTTCTTCGTGGACCGCGAGCGGCACCCCGGCGACCGAGGCCAGCAGGCTCGCGCCGGCGGCGTCGGCTAGGCGCAGGGTCCCATCCCGTCCGAGGCCCAGGGACCAGGGGCTGGCGGCCTTGGCGGGGGGCGTCAGTCCAGCCTGGGAGTGGCTGGTGAGCCAGCCAGGCCCGGCCGCCTCCAGACGGAAAATGCCATCCGCGTGGCTGGTCACAGCGAGGGTCACCGCACGCTGGCCGAAACGCAGCTTGCCGGCTGCCGCGTCGACTCGGTCGGGGACGCGGAAGTTCAGCGGATGGTCGATCTTGTTGAAGTACATGGCTGGAAGGATGCCCGCATTTCACCGTAAAGAATGCGCCTTTAAAGCGGCCGTTGGTCCGTTGCTGCCAGCCACGCCAGGCCCTGCAGTACAAGCTCAGGCACCAGGTCGGTTTCGGCGGCGATGCGCGAGCTCAGGATCAGTCCGGCGTCGCCGCCGGTCACCACCAGACGTTGGGCGCCGGTCTCGCGCCGCAGTTTGAGCAGGCAGGACGCGACCATGGGGCCGTAGCCGATACCGATGCCGGCACTGAGCGCAGCGCGGGTGTCGTGCTGGTCGGCGCCGGCTTCGGGACCGCCTGGATCCACCAGGGGCAGGGCGGGAGCACAGGCGTGCAATCCGACCAGGCAGGCCCGCGCCGAGGGCAGGATCAGGCCGCCCGCAAAGCTGATTGCCGCGACCGGGCGGACATCGATGAGCGGCGCCACCACCAGCCACGCGCTGATCGTGGTGGCGGTACCGCAATCGAGCACGATCACCGGCTCGCGCTGGCGACGGCCGGCGGCAAGACCAGCCAGCACGCGGTCGATTCCGCATCCGGGATATTGGCCCAGATCCGGCAACGGAAGGTCGCTGCCCACCAGCCGACGACGCAGATGTGCTGGGGCCGCAGCAAGCAGCACCCTGGTGGTGGCCGCCGCTCCCGGGGCGATCGCAAGCTCATCTGCCGGATGGGCGGCGAACCAGGCCGCGAGCTGGGCCGGATCCGGCGGCAAACGGGAAAAAGGCCCAGCAAAAGCACCGTCTGCCTCTGCCAGCTTGATCGTGGTATTGCCACAGTCCGCCAGCAGCCGGGGCATTCAGCGTGTCCCAGTCGAGCCGAAACCGCCGTCCCCACGGGTGGTGGCGACGAGTTCGGGGACCAGGATCCAGTCCAGACGCTCGACTCGCGCCAGCACCAGCTGTGCGATACGCATGCCGCGTTCGATGGTGAAGGGTTCAACGCCGGAATTGAGCATGATCACCTGGACTTCACCGCGGTAATCGCTGTCGATGGTGCCGGGGCTGTTGGGCACCAGCAGGCCATGCTTGAGCGCCAGGCCCGACCTCGGGCGAATCTGGGCCTCGAACCCAGCCGGTACCGCGATGCACAGTCCGGTCGGCACCAGAGCGCGGCTTCCGGGGGAGATCACCAGCGGCGCGCTGATCGCCGCAACCAGGTCAAGGCCCGCTGCTCCGGCCGTGGCATAGGCGGGCAGGACTAAACCGGCGAAGTGCGGAAGGCTGGAGACCGGAACATCGACCATGCCCAGAGGATCGCAGCCAGCCTAGGTCCGGTCAACCGCCACCGTGGACAAGCCGCGGCTTGCGGATGCTCGGGGCCCAATGTATCGTCGGACGACCCCGAGCACGAACCATGAACGAGCCCGTCACCACCCCCGACGCAGCGGCGACGCCGGCCGGAACCCCGGTGGCTGAAGCCAGCGCTCTACGCCGCGCTGCCATGGCCCGGGCCCACTCCTCTTCGATCCGTCGTTCAGGCGTGTATCGCGCCAAGTTCATCAATTACTGCCTCCTGTTGTCCCTGGGCACGGTGATCTTCGTGGTGACCGCGGTCCTCGGCTTCAACCTTGACTACGTCATCTATCCGGCCATCTGTGCCTTCGCTCTGTATTTCATCATCTTGACCGCGCTGTTTGCGCGCTCGATCCTTACTTTCATGAGCATGTATGCCGATCGCATGGTCGCCAAGGTCAAGTAACATGGAATTTCTCCTGAGCCGCCGGCTGCTGGGGTTCACCCTGCTTGCATTCTCCCTTGTCAACGTGGTGCTGTGGGCTGCACTGCGCCCCAACGAGATCAACCCGGGCCTGGCATGGATCCTGGTTGCCCTGGTGGACGTCATCGGCCTGGGGGTATCGCTGATGATCGGACTCAAAGCCGACCATCTGGCCTTCGGACCTGCGTCCCGCCGATACCGTCAGGCCCGCAGTTTGACCGGGTGGCACCGCACATGAGATTCCTGCTCCTCATCATCGCCGCGCTGCTCGCTGCCGGTTGCGCAGTCTATCCCTCGGCCCGCGACCACGCCCGCGTCCTCGCTGGCGACAGCGCCGGCCGCTTCGCCGCCACCGCCATGCCCCAGGGCCTGGCCTATGAACGCCTCTGCGGCTCCATCGCCGAGGTCGAGGGCACGGTCACCGCGGTGGTGACCAGTGGTCCGCGACGTCTGGTCCTTGATGGCGTGGTCCTGGTTGCCTTTGCAGAGATCAATGAAGACGAGGCTGCCACCAAGCGCGTCGGCGAGCGCGTTCTCGTCAAGGGGATCGTGCGCTGGGATCCGGAGCGCCAGGGCTGGCTGAGCCCAGCGGTGTTCCTGCCGCTTCCTGCCCCCCAGTAGGGTTGCACCGCCGGCCGGCGGGATGAAGCTCCAGCCCACATGAAGCTGCTCAAACTCTCTGGTGAAGCCCTCGGTGCGGCCGACGGCATCCTCGATCGGTCCAAGGTCGATGCGGTATGCGCGGAGGTGGTCCTCGGCGCCCGCGACCGGCGCGGCGTGGCCATCGTGGTCGGCGGCGGCAACATCATCCGCGGCGGTGGATTGCGCGGCATGGCCGACCCCACCCGCGGCGACCGCATGGGCATGCTCGCCACGTTGATCAACGCCCTCGCCCTCCAGGACGGCATCGAACGCGCCGGCGGCAAGGCCTTGGTCATGGGCCCGCAAGAGATCCCCAACGTCAGTCGCGCCTTCGTACGGGCTGATGCGATCGCCGCGCTCACCACCGGCACCATCGTGGTGTTCGGCGGCGGCACCGGCAATCCGTTTTTCACCACCGACACCGCCGCCGCGCTGCGCGCCGCCGAGATCGGCGCCGACGAGGTGCTGAAGGGTTCCAAGGTCGACGGCATCTATACCGCTGATCCGCGCAAGGACCCCACGGCCACCCGCATCCCCAGCCTGACCTTCGACCAGGCGGTCGATGGCCGCTATGGCGTGATGGACCTGGCCGCCTTCGCCCTGTGCCGCGAGAACCGCATCCGCATCCGCGTCTTCGACATGACCGCCCCGGGCAGCATCCGCGCCGCCCTCGGGCCCAACCCGCCGGGCACCGTCGTCGGTCCCGCAGCCTGAAAGGACACCATGAGCATCGACGCCGACCTCGCCGAGGCCAAGACCAAGTTCGACAAATGCCTCACCCAGCTCGCCCATGAATTCAAGGGCATCCGCACCGGCCGCGCCACCACCGCGATTGTCGAGAACATCCAGGTCGAGGCCTATGGCAACCGCATGCCTCTGCCCCAGGTGGCCGGCATCACCGTGCCCGATGCCTCGACCATCATGATCAAGCCGTGGGACGCGAGCGTCATCCGCCACATCGAGAAGGCGATCAGCGAGGCCAACCTCGGCCTCACCCCGCAGTCCGATGGCAAGATCATCCGCCTCTCGCTGCCGCCGCTCTCGCAAGAGCGCCGCAAGCAACTCGCCGAGCAGGCCAAGGACGCCTGCGAAAAAGCCAAGGTATCGATGCGCAATGTGCGCCGTGACGCCATCAAGCACATCGAGACCAAGGGCAAGGAACTCAAGCTGCCCGAGGACGCGGTCAAGAAGACCGTCGAGAAGGTCGGCGACCTGCTCAAGCAGAACGAAGCCAAGGCCGAGGCCGAACTCAAGTCGAAGCAGACCGACATCCTTACCTTTTGATCACCGCCTGGGAGCGCAGGCTTCAGCCTGCCGTGCATGCAGGCTGAAGCCTGCGCTCCCAGGAGAGCCCCATGCCAGATCCCGCCCGTTTCGCTGTGGCTGCTGAACAGATCGCCGCCGCTGGCCGCTGGCTGTACCAGCGCGGTTGGTCGCCGGCGACGTCGTCGAATTATTCGCTGCGCCTGGATGCGGGCTCGTGCGCCATCACCAGCAGCGGGTGCGACAAGGAACGGCTCGCGGCGGATCAGGTCATGGTGGTGGATCTTGACGGCCGGCCGCTGGGGTCGGGTCGGCCGAGCGCCGAGACGCTGCTGCATACGCGGCTCTACCGGCGATGGCCCGAGGTCGGGGCGGTGCTGCACACCCATTCCGTCGGCGCCACCGTGCTCTCGCGGCTGGTGGGGGCTGGCCAGACGCTGGTGCTGGAGGGCTATGAACTCGCCAAGGCGTTTCCCGGCATCAACGACCACTGCACGCCCCTGCGCCTGCCGGTGCTGGCCAACAGCCAGGACATGACCGTGCTGGCGGACGCGGCCGATGCGGTGTTGGACGCGGATATCCGCGCGTACCTCATCTGCGGCCACGGCCTGTACACCTGGGGCCCTGACCTGGCCACCGTTCGCCGCCAGGTCGAGGCCCTGGAATTCCTGTTCGCCTGCGAGCTGGAACTACGCAGGGCGCGCTGATTCAGCGGTCGATCAGCGGTGCCGCAGGGATCCAGGCCGGCTCCGGATCATAGTGCACCCGCTCCAGGGTGAGGCCCTCGGGCGGGGCGATCTTGCCGATGCGCTGCACCGTGGCGTCCCCCGCCAGCATCGCCGCGAAATCCGCCAGCGAGCGCCGCCCCTGGGCCACCGGGATCATCGCGCCGACGAATCCGCGCACCTGCCGATAGAGGAACCCGCTGCCGGTCACGGTGAAGGTCATGTCCAGACCGCCAAGCCCGTCAGACGCGATGTGCCACGCCGCCGCCGTGATGGAGCGGGTGCCATCCTTGAGATCGGTCTCGTCCCGACGCAGACAGGCAAAGGCGCGCAGGTTCTGTCGGCCAACCAGCATGGCGGCGAGGTCAGGTAAGCGCTCGGGGTGATCAAGTTGCCGCACCCACCAGGCCTGACGGTCACAGGCCGGCTGGGTGGGCCGGACCAGGATGCGATAGCTGTAGGTCTTGGCCACTGCGCCA
>JBILDK010000263.1:0-4569 GCA_044352625.1 Planctomycetota bacterium | reverse complement strand
TGACCGTGCTGGCGGCGGTGCGGATGCCTAGGGGCCGCCAGAGCAGCGCCCGCCACAGTCGTCCGCCGTCGAACCAGCCATGGGGCAGGAGGTTCAGTCCGGCAAGGAGGGCGCTGGTGAACACCGCCTGGTGCACCAGCCAGGCCCCGGTCAGGCCCTGTTCGACCAGGATTGGCAGCAGACCCCAACGCAGGCCGGCAGCCAAGCCGGCGAGGGCGAGGGGGCCGGCGGCGGCCACCGCGAACACCGGCCAGGGCCGGGCCGGCTGTTCCAGTTCAAGCATGGTACCACCGGCCCACAGCGTGGCCTGGCGCAGCCGGCCGCGGGTGAAGGCGGTGGCGCCGCGAACTGCAGCGGCATGGACTGCCACGATCAGCGCGGGCAGCACCAGTGCGGGCAGGACCAGGCTCCAATAGCCCTGGCGGGCGGCTTCGACCGCGCCGAACAGGCAGGACATGAGCAAGGTCCAATGTACGCGCAGAGCGACGCCACCAAGACTGCCGAGGGGAAACGACCAGGAGAGGAAGCCGAGCATGGCGCGGCAGCATGGGCGGAGTTCGCGGCAAGGAATCCCGGAGGGGGCGGGGATTGCCAGCCGGCGCCGGGTTCTAACCTGCCGCCCCGTGCCGCGTACCACCCACCTCGTGCTCAAGGGCGCCGCCGCCCTGCTCGCCCTGCTGTTGTCGGCCCTGGCCGGCGGCCCGCGGGTGATCGTGGGTGAAGAGGAGCTGGTACGTTCCGATGCCCCGGCGGTGGTGCGCCCATTGACCGCGGAGGCAGTCGCCGCGGCGCCCAGCCAGCCGGCTGGGCCGTGTGCGAGTGAGCGTCGCGCCGGTTGCGGTCTGGCGGCGGTCAACCGGTCGGAGCCGTCCGCCACGCGTCCCTGCGGCGCGGGTGGCGGACCCCGCGCCCCCTGCTGAATCCGGCGCCGCGGCGCCCTTCCGCCTCTTCTTCTGTGGCGCATCCCTTTCGCGGCTGCGCTGCGCAATCCCCATTCAATACCAAGGAAATCCCATGTATCGCATCGTCCTTCTGCTGGCCGCCGTCTCCGTCGCTTTCGCCGAGGCCACCGGCACCGATCTCAGCTCCGCCCCCGCCGCTCCGGCTGGCGGAGGGGCCGCCCCCGCCGCCGCGCCCGCCCAGGGCAACCCCATGTTCATGATCCTGATGATGGTGGCGGTGTTCGCCTTCATGTGGTTCGTGCTCATCCGCCCCCAGCGCAAGGAAGAGAAGCGCCGCAAAGAGATGATCGATGTGGTCAAGCGCGGTGACAAGGTCATCACCATTGGCGGCGTCCATGGCGTGATTGACGCGGTGGGCGAGACCACCGTCGACATCCGTTTCGGCGGTGATGGCGACAAGGGCGGCGTGGTGGTCACCCACAACAAGACCGCCATTGGCACCAATCTCAGCGGCGAGACGGCCGCGACCAAGGGGAAGTGAGTCCATGCTCAGGCGTTTCATCGTCATCGCAGCGGTCTTCGCCGTCGCCCTGATCCTGCTCGCGGTGCAGAACAAGGTGCTGGTCGGTGACCAGGATCTGATGGCCGAACTGCGTTCGGTCGACGGCAATGAGCGGGCATTCCAGATCAGTCTGCGCGATATCGCCGGCAATCCGGTGGATGTCAGCCTCGAGGATCACGCCGAGGTCACCCGCCGTCTCGCCGGCAACGAGCGCCTGGGGGCACTCAAGGTAGAGCAGAACGAGTACACGGGCAACCGCATCCTGCTCACCGTCCCGGAGGGCGGGGCCGACCAGGCGGCGTTGCGTTCGCGCCTGACCGCCAAGCCTTACAAGCGGAGCAACCCACCGCGCAGCCTGTTCCACCTCACCCGCGGCATCGATCTGCGCGGTGGTGTCGAGTTCATCTGCCGGCTCAACGACCGTGACGGCCGCGTGGTCGCTGCCGATGACGAGACGGTTGGCATCCTGCGCGCCCGTCTCGACGAGCGGGGACTGACCGAGCCGGCGGTGACAAAATTGTCCAACGGCGACATCCAGGTGGTGATCCCCGGTGGTACCCGCGCCGATGCGGCGCGTACCCGCAAGGTGCTGGAATCCACCGGTCGGCTCGAATTCCGCGAGGTCCTGGACCGCTTCAGCAATGTGCGCCCGAGCGCCCCCGACAGCCAGGTCGTGGCCCTGGCCAATGGCACCTACGGCCCTGGCTCCAACGTCTATCTCAATCGCCGTGCTGGCGAGATCATTGCCGCAGAGGAACCCAATCCCGACAAGCCGGATGAGGCCTGGGCCGATGGTACGCCGCGTACCTTCTACCGCCTTGGACCCACCCGGCTGGTGGGCAGCGACGTGGCTGATGCGGGGGAGACCCTGCATGAGGGCCAGCTCGCAGTCAGCATCACCTTCACCTCGACCGGAGCGGTCAAGAACGAGGCGTTCACCCGCGAGGTGAAGATGCGCGGGGACAACAACAGCGGCACCGGCCAGCTCGCCATCCTGTTCGATGGCATCGTCAAGTCGGCCCCACGGGTGATCGAACCCTCGGGCGCGCAGTGCGTGATCAACGGCAGCTTCACCAAAGATGAAATCGCCAACCTGAACTCGGCGCTCAAAGGCGGCTCGCTGGTGGTGACCCCCGAGGTCATCAGTGAACGCGTGGTCGGCGCGACCCTCGGCGAGCAGACCATCGCCAAGGCGCTCTACGCCATGGCGGCGAGCTTCCTCGCCATCGTGCTGTTCATGTGGATCTATTATGGCTGGATCCTGGGTAGCGTGGCGAATGTCGCCCTGCTTGGATGCGGTGGCCTGATCTGGGCCGTGTTGAGCATGTTCGGTGCCACCATCACCCTGCCCGGCCTTGCCGGTCTGGTGCTGACCATCGGCATGGCGGTGGATACCAACATCTTGATCTTCGAGCGCATCCGCGAGGAACTGCGTGAAAACAAAGGCATGCGGGCGGCGGTCGAAGCGGGTTATGAGCGGGCCTTCCTCACCATCATCGACGCCAATCTCACCACCTTCATCACCGCCTTTATTCTCTACTGGATCGGTAGCGGTGCGGTGAAGGGCTTCGGCCTGACCCTGATGATTGGCATCGTGGTCAATCTGTTCACCGGGGTGTACGTCGGTCGCATGCTCACCGATTGGTGGACCAAGGGTCGCGAAGCGGTGACCATGCGCGCGTGGGTGCCTGAATTGAAACTGCCGTACATCTCGTGGCGTTTCATCGGTTACGGATTTTCGCTGCTCACCGGTGTGATCGGCTTGAGCTACTTCCTGTTTGGTCACCAGTTCGTCCAAGGGCGTAGTTTCGAGAGCAATTTTGATATCGATTTCACCGGCGGTAACATGGCCCAGGTCATTTTCAAACAGTCCAAGACGCCGGAGGACATCGATGCTGCGATCAAGCGTGCGTATGAGGCCTTGTCGCCAGAGCAACAGCGCTCGGCCATGATCAGTCCCAAGGAGCTGCGCAAGCAGGCCTACTTCGCGGAGATCGGCGGCGGTGGTTCCACTGCCAGCCGTGAATGGGTGTTCCGTGCCCGCGATGAAGAAGGCGGTGCGCTCGAAGCCGAACGCAACGTCAAGGAGCGCGAGCGTGGGGCGGTGCAGCGTCAACTCGACGCCGCCCGCAGTGACGAGAAACCGGATATGGCCAAGATCAAGGAGCTCGAAGCCAAGGTCGCCGTCATGCGTCAGCCGATCGAGGACTTGTCGCAACGCATCGCCGGTCGTACCGACGCATTCAAACAGCAGATCGCCTCCGCTTTCGGGTCTGACGATCTGGCGGTCGAGGGTGATGAGATCCTCGCTGCCGCCTGGAGCGAGCGCATCCTGTTCCTCAGGCTGGCCACGGTCGAGAAACCGAGCCTGGCCCAACTTGCTGGAACCGAGGAACGCATGCGACGCAAGCCTGAGTTGGAGGCGGTGTCCGTGGCCGCTGCCAGCGAGGGCAATGCGCTTGAGATCACGGCCACTTTCCGCACCCGGCCGCAGGCCTCCCGGGACGCCGAGTTGAGCGACCCGGTTGGTGCGCGACTGCTTGCCCTGAGCCGTGGCGAGGGTCTCGCGCCTGAGCAGGTTGCGGGTCTGGCAAACGAGGCGATGAGTGTGTACAACGCGGCGATCAATGCCGCAGCCGGCCAGAAGCTGACCATCGCCAAGCCGTTCCCCTCGACCGAGCATTTCTCGGGCCAAGTGGCAGGGCAGATGAAGATCCGGGCATTGGCGGCGGTGCTGATCTCGCTGCTCGCGATCATGGCCTATGTGGCCATGCGTTTCGAGTTCCGGTTCGGCATGGGTGCCGTCGTGTCCCTGTTCCACGATGTGCTGGTGACCATTGGACTGTTGTCGATTCTCGACATCCGCATCGACCTGACGGTGGTGGCTGCGATCCTGACCCTGATCGGGTACTCGATCAACGACACCATCGTGACCTTCGATCGCATTCGCGAGAATCTCAAGAAGAAGCTCGGCACGCTGACCGAGGTGATCGACCTGTCGATCGCCCAGACCATGCCGCGCACCTTCCTGACCGTGAGCACCGTGCTGATCACGGTGGTGGCGCTGCTGTTCTGGGGTGGCGAGGCCTTGCAGCCGTTCACCGT
>JBILDK010000262.1:0-4572 GCA_044352625.1 Planctomycetota bacterium | reverse complement strand
GCGGCAACGTTCGAAGATTGCGGCGGATTCGCCCAGGGCGAGAAGCTTGGCTGACTCTTCGGCCACACGCAGGGCCTCCTGGGCGCGGGCGGCATTGGCGCGGACCAGATCCACCACCCGGCGGCGGACCATCTCATCGCTGGCGGTGATCACGGTGCCAACATCACCAGCGGTGTCGCGGTCGGCCACCGCCGACGCCGGCACCGCTTGGCGCAGGGCGTGGCGCAGCTCTTTGGCAAGCGCCGCCGAGGTCGCGTCATCAAGCAGGAAGCGCGCCACGTCCTCGACCACGCGCAGGCCTTCGGCGGCGCGGTTGGCATTGGCGTCGAGCATACGAGCAGGCGGGGCGGTCATGGGCGTGAGTGGATCGGCTCAGCCCTGACGCACCAGCGCCACCTTCTCGTCGCCTATGATGTGGTGCGGTCGGCGTCGGGAGTAATATGGAATGGTTGCGGCATCCGTGGGTTTCGCTGGCGGATTTCCGCGCTATACTGAGGTCATGGGTCCTCTGCTCGCCCTAAGCCATGATTGGCAGCGCCAACGGGCGGCGCTGCGCGATGGCCGCGCCAAACCGCCGCCGCTGGTGGCGGCAGGCATCGACCTGACCTTCGATCCAGAACAGGGCCGGGCCACCGCGGTCGGTGGCTTGGCGGTGATCTTCGGCCATTTCCCCGCGGTCCTTGGCGATCTGGTGCAGTTGGTGCGCGCCCGGCTGCACCTCGGCCCTGAGCAGGCCCAGGAACTCGCTCCGGTGCTCAACAACCGCATCCTGGCGATGTGGGCGTGGCTGCCGACGCGGCATCAGGACTGCTACATCGAACACGACCGCGCCACCGACGATCTGCGCCTGTGGCTGATCGGTCCCGGCGATACCGTCGAGGAGCTCGACGATCCCGCCACGGCCGCTGAGCTCCTGGATGACGACTTCCTTGATGCCCTGGTGCTCAACGGCCCCACCGGCTGGGGGGGCGAGAGTGGCCTTGACCGCCTGATCGAACGCTTTGGCCGGCGGCCACTGCTGGTGGCGGCGCGCCTCGCTGAGCTGCTTGAGCGCCGCGGCCGCGAGCCGCGACTGGCCCTCGCCGCCGCTCGCGAGCGCTGGCCCACGCTCGACGCCATCAATGAGACCGCCTGGGCCGCCCTGGTCGGCGAGGAACACCCGTGGACGCTGCTCCAGCTCGGGCGCCTCGCCCTGCGCCTGGGGCTGGTGCGCGCAGCCCGTGCGCTGCTCGCCGCCAATCCCGCCGCCGAACTGTCGCCGGTGGCGTGGTTCGATCTCGGTCAGGCGGACGAGGCACTTGACGACCTGCCCGGGGCGGAGACGGCCTTTGCGCGCTATGCCGCGGCCCGTCCACAGGATCCCGATGCCTGGCGCCGCCTGCTCTTTTGCCGTTTACGCCTGGATCGTGGGGCCGTGGCCGACGAGACCTTGCGCCGCTACCGCGCCGCGGGCGGCAACGACGCCGAGCTGGCAGAACGCTGGCTGACCACCATCACCCGGGGCCGCTTGCGCCGGCACGAGCGCGCGACCTTGGCGGCGTGGTGCGAGGCGCACCTCGGCCCCGCCCTGGCCGAGGCCGGCCCCGCTCGCCTGCTGGAGGATGTGGGCCTGCGCCACGGCTCTGGGCCCATCGCGCCCCTGGCTGCGGACCTGCGCGCGGCGCTGCGCGCCACCGGCAGCGACGAAGCCGACGCCGAGGCCGTGGTCCGCACCGTGCTGCTCGCTTTGCCTCTGGCGGCGACCGCACACCGCGGCGAGCCCCGGCCCACGCCCACCGAACTGGCGGCCTCAGCCACCTCCGCAGTCGCCGCCTGGTGGGCGCTAAGCGGACGCGGCGGACCGCCCCCCGTTCTTGATGCTGCGGCACTGGCGGGTCTGGCGGCGCTGGCGGCAGCATGAACGAACTCGGTGCCCTGCTTGACCTGCTTGCCGATCCCGAGGCCTCGGCGCCAATCCTCGCCCGGCTTGAACAGGACCTGGGCCTGTGCGATCGGGCCTGGCATGAGGCCGCCACGCGCGACGTGGCGCCGCCGCCCGCCTTAACCGACTTGGTCCTGCGCCTCGATGCGGAGGCCCTGGTGGACGCTTTCGCCGCCAGCGAAGAACTTGAAACGGGCTGGGGTCTGCTGGCTCGGCTGCACCATCCGCGCACCGACCACGCCGCGGCCTGCGCTCCGGCCCTCGACGGCTTGGCCGCACGTGCACGCAGCGCCGGGGCGACGGATGGCGCTGCCCTCGCCGCCTTTCTCTGTGGACCATGCGCCTTCAGCGGTGATCGCACCGATTACGACAATCCGGAGAACAGCTTCCTACCCACGCTGCTCGACCGGCGCTGCGGCTTGCCCATCGCCCTCACTGCGCTGTGGATGCGGGTCGGGGCACGGCTCGGGTTGGATCTCGCCGCCCTCGCGTTGCCCGGACATGTGGTGGGGCGTTGGGCGGGCGGCTGGGTCGATCTGTATGCCGGGGGTGCCATCCTCAATCGCATTGAACTGGATCTGCGGGTGCGCCTGGCCGGCGGCCGCGATGCCACCCCATGGCTGGCGGCGGCAAGCGACAAGGCTTTGCTCCGGCGCATGGCGCGCAATCTGACGCTGGCCTATCTGCGTCGGCAAGATGCGGTGCGCGCCACCATCAGTCACGCCCTGGCGACCTGTTAACCTGAAAAACGTGGTTGGTGGTTAGTGGTTGGTGGTTGGGGACTGCATCACAGCGCGTTGCGCCCCTGTTTCCCACCACCGACTGGGTGATCCGAAGCGGCGCCGCAATGTATTGTCCCCCAACCACCAGAACCCAACCACCAACCACCAAGTGCGACAGGCAGGATCAACCGAGATATTTGCCGAGCTTCTCTTTGAAGCGGTCCGGGGTGAACGGCTTGGCGAGGTAGTTGTTGGCGCCGGCGAGGACCGCGTCCTTGACCTTGTCGGCACTGCCTTCGGTGGTGATCATGACGATGGGCACGGTCTTGTCGGTGGCGCGGATCGCCTTGACCATGCTCAGGCCGTCCATGTTGGGCATGTTCCAATCGGACAGGATGCAGTTGATCCCGCCTGCCTGAAACTTTTCCAGGCCTTCGGCTCCGTCGGAGGCCTCTATGACCACGGTGTCAAAGCCGCATTCTTTGAGGTTCTTGATCACGATCTTGCGCATCATGGCCGAATCATCGACGACGAGGACGGTTTTGGGCATGGCTGGGTTTCCCGGGTTCCTGTGAGGAAGTATAGACTCAAGGTGTGCGGTTGCGCAAGAGGGTGTCCGCCGCGGGCGGCAGGGTGGCAAACAGAGCCTGGTCGGCTCCAGTGCCGCGGCCGTCCTGGCCGGGCAGCCCGGCCGCGCCGGTCCAGCGCAACCCGCTCCACACCCACTGCGGATCCACCGCGCCGATCCACTCGGCCGGTGTCGGGGCGAGCAGGGTAACGCCGGCAAGGCGCGACAGGGCGGAACCCTGGGCCACCACCGCGATGGCACCAGCGCGGATCTCGACATCAGCTAGCTCGACGCGTTCCACCCGCACGAGGCGGAGCCCGTCACCAGGCGCCTGGATCAGCATTGTGGCGGCACTCAGGCTGCCGCCTTCGGCGGCCAGGCTGCCCTCAAGGCGGCAGCGACGGAACGTGGTGGCGGCCGCGGTGATCTGCACTGCTCCGCTGAACGCGGTATCGATGCACTCCAGCCGGGAGCCGGCCTGGGCCACGATGCCACCGCGCACGGCACACTCCGCCAGCTCAGCGTGGCCCGCCAGGAGCACCGCCGGATGGGTGGTCGAGGTCACCACGAGGCGTTCCCCGCGTATCCTCGCACCCGCGAGAATCTCGATCGCGGGGGCGTCGGTGGCGTGGCAGGTGAGGCCGCGCAGTTGAATCGTGGTGGCGCCCGATTCGCAGCGCAGGGCTGGCGCACCGTTGCTGGTGAGCACCACGTCGGGTCCGCCACGCAGGATCAGTCCGGCATGTCCGGCACCGAGCCGCCAAGGCCCTTCGTACACACCCGGAGCGAGCACCACTTCGCCGGCGTGGCCGGTACGGGCACCGGAGATCCCGGCCTCGGCCAGGACGAGGGCTAAGGAGGCCGGGGTGGCCGCGTGCGGGCCCCCGTGACTGCCAAGCAGGGCCCAGCCCGCGAGACCCAGGGCGGCGGCGAGGCCCACCGCCACCACGCTGCCAATCGCCACCCCGCGCAGGGTGCTCTGTTGGCGGCGTGATTGCAAGGCGCGCACCGTGGCGGTACGCGGCGCGAGTTCACCGCCATCGGCGATGGTCAACGTGTCGGCAAGGACCGCCTCCCAGGTAGCGATGCGTTTGCGGCGGTCCTTCTGGAGCATCTTTTCGAGCAGGCGCACCAGCTTGGGATTGATGTTTTTGCGTATCAGGGGCGCGAGGTCGAGGGACTCGGTGACCTGCTTGTACATGATCACCGCCGAACTCTTGCCGGAATACATGGTCTGACCGAGCAGGGCGTGATAGAGGCTGGCGGCGAGGCCGTAGATGTCGCTGCGCTGATCCAGGTCCTGTTCGCCCGAGGCCTGCTCGGGGCTCATGTAATGCGGGGTGCCCAGGGCCAGACCGGCA
>JBILDK010000021.1:0-14778 GCA_044352625.1 Planctomycetota bacterium | reverse complement strand
CGCCGGGCGGGCAACCACCCTCCAGCACGGAGAACTCGGTCATCACTGCCACCGCCGGCGGCCCGCCCGCATCGGCCCAGGCCGCCGCCACCGCGTGGCCCACGGCGTCCTCGCCCCCCAGTCGCGCCGCCGGCGAGGGACGCCACGCCGCCAGCTTGGCGGGGGCCGGGACGGTGTCGGGCAGGAGGGTGGCTGGGAGCCGCATGGAAGAGTTGTTATGAACCTATTCCAGCGCAGTCGAGCGACGTTGGGCTCGTCGCGGCCTCGTCGAGCAAACCACGCGACGTTGTGGGAAGCCCGACACCGCGGGATCAGACCACGGTTGTGTTGACGTGTGACCCCAGGGACGATTCACAATGAAGAATCACCGGTTTTCACCAGGTATTCTTCGTTTTTTGTAGAGCGGGCGAAGCGACGCGAACGCTCGACCTACGGCATGGCAATTCGGCCAGGGGCGAGAACGCGGGTCGCGGCAAGGTCAATAATTACGCCGCAAACACATGGCTGGATAGCAACGTGTGACGTGGTCATGTGAGGACAGGGAGGACAACGCACGGACGTATCTGCTGCACCTGCAACACCATCAGCAAGCATAAAAGACTGGAATAGCAGGCACATTGGCACGGTCATCACGCCCACAGATTGCGGATTGGGACCGTCGCCGCCTTTTTTTGTACCGCGAGCGGTTGGCGCATCACGCTGCCCGGCGCATCCACTGGGCAGGTCCGGGCATCGCCATAGCCTGCCATCACCATGCCCCGCGCCCCGAAGTCCCCCCGAGCGGAAACGCTCGCCCCTGATGTCCGTGACGCTTGGAACGCCGTCTTGGATAACGGCGAAGCCTTCCTGCGTCTGGAGCCCTGGCGCTGGATCAATGGGACCAGCCTGTTCGGCGTGCGCGATGTCCAGAGCGGCGAGGTGGACTGGTGCAGCATCATGGGCCAGGCCGGGCAGACCTTCGGCGTCGCCATCTATGCTGGCGAGGCCGGACTCGGCAGCCTCCAACGCATGCTCGATGACGGACCCGACGAGTTCGACGCCATCATTCAGCAGCAGGCCCTGGTGTTCACCTGCAACGACCGGGACATGATCACCAAGGACATGGCGGCGGTGCTGAAGGGCTGTGGTCGCCGCTACCGCGGCCGCAATGCCTGGCCGGAACTGGTCGAGCACCTGCCAGGGTACTTCCCCATGCCGCCCCAAGATCCCGTCCGGCTCCGGCGCACAGCGATGACCCTCGCCTGCCTGACCGCGCTATGCGCCGAAGCGCTTGAAAAGCCCGGACTGGACCTGCCCGATGAGCAGGACCGCAATTGGGTGGCGTATCCCGAGGCCAACGGAAGGCTCAGCGTCACCCGGGAGGCCATCCCCCTGATCCCCCGGCCGACGTTGCCGGTGCTCGCGATCGACGAGGTTGCCGTGGCCCGCGCCCGTGCCCAAGCCCGCCAGGTCGGATCCACAATCCTCCTCGACTGGTTCGTGGGCAATGCTGTCATCGACGGGTCTGATGCGGACGGCCGCCCCTATTTCGTGACCCATGTGATGGCTCTGGATCCGCAGACCGGGATCATCCTGGGCATGGAGATGGGCCGCTTGGCCGAGGTCTGGCAGGACACTGCGCGGCTCCTGCTCACGACCTGTGCAGCGTACGGTGTCCCGACCCAGGTGCTGCTGCGTCGACGCGAAGCGATGACTGTTCTCGGCCCCTTGATCACGGTCCTTGGCGCGGAGCCCGTGCATCGCCCCGAGGCGGCAGAGGCCACTCGCCACATCCGCGATGAGCTGGAGGGGTTCGGCCGATGAAGGCGATTCCCGCGTCGATCGACGCCGTCCTGGCGGATATCCGCGCCCTTGGTTCCTTCTCGAGCTGGTCGGGGTCTTCGGTCCTGACCATCGAGCAGGTCAAGACCTATTGCGTCCCCGGCAACGCCAAGGGGGCCAAGGGCCGCCAAGCGATCTGGGTGCGTGGCCCCGCCGCCAAGCGCCCGCGCATCCTTTTTCCTGAGCTGGTACTGCGGGCCATGCGGCATATCGCCGAGCCGACGCGGCGAGGCAGCCGGCAAGAGCTCGTTCCGAGCAGCTTTGCCGAATTGGTGACCGGCGCGGATGCCAAGCTGCCTGGCATCTGGACCAATCACGAGATCTATCTCGCGCTGGCCCGCCGTCTCCTGGGCCTTCCCGACGACCATGTCGACGAGACCACCGAACGGATCCAGGCAGAGCGGCAGGCGACATGGGATGCACGACACCCCGACATCCGCACCGCCGAAGGCCTGATGCAGGAGATCCTCCTGGCCTATGTCGAGGTCCTCTATCGGCAGGAGCCTGACAAAAAGCCCGCAGACTGGGTGGATCTCGCCTATCGCGCCCTGTTCTCGCGCCACGGAACCTGGGCGTGGACCGCCGAGGAAGCCCGTCGTCGTCACGATCTCGCGGAGGTGCTCGACGAGATCCGCACCGAACCGGGTCATGCAGACATCCGCGACATCGACCTCGCAGTTTTCGCCATGCTCTACGCCCACGGCCTGTGCATGTGCGGCAAGATCCGGGAAAGCGCCGTCACCGCGGCCGTGAACACCCTTGCCGACATGGCCGATGACGGCGTGCTCAAAGACCTGAAGCGGCGGGTCGAGCAGGAACACGCGGCGGAACTGGCGTCCTTCGCCAAGCTCTTTCAGGGCGCACGAATGCGTCGACGGACCCGCTGATCAGACCGGATCGCGCGGCATTCCCGTGCGATCTATCCCTCCCGCTCGCCGCTGACCGCCGGGGCTGGCAGTCCCGCCACCACCTCGGCGTCAGAGCGGTCGGGGTTGATGCAGTCGGCGATAATGTGATCCGCCAACTCGCCGAGGTACTCGGTGAGGACCTTGTTCATCTCCACGTACTCGGGCCAGAGGTCGGTGTTCACCGCCATCGTGCCGATCATCAGGCACACCGAGGTCCGACGCATGCGCGGGTGGCGATAGGGCCGATAGCCCTTCGCGCGGGCGAGGGCGAGGAACAGGCGCAGCGACCAGGGGTTGGTGAGCGAGAAGCGGAACTCGACCGGCGGGTCGGGTACGGGACCGGCCTGCGGCACGCCGTCGATGCGTTGCTGAAGTCGGTCGATTGTCGCCTGGACGGTGGGCATGGGGGGTTGCCACCTGCTTAGCGCCGTTGCCGCGGCCCCAGTGGAGGAAATTTCGACGCGGGCAGGTTGGACTGGTTTACGAAAGGTAGGTGGCTGGGCTTGGCCCGTGCGCCTGCGCCGCGCGCACGCGGGCCTCCAGTTCCTTGCACAGCAATTCGCCACGGGCTGAGCGCAGCCCGAAGCGCATGCGTGCGGTGACCCGGCGGCTCTGGATCTGGATCTCGAGGATCTCGACCAGCAGGAACCAGAGCATCGCGAGCAGGAAGGGCGCGGCGATCATCAGCCCGATCATCAGCCCAATCCAGAGATGGTTGCCGACACCACCAGCAAATCCGGCGATGAGGCCGAAGAACAGTGTGGGAATCAGCATTGTCAGCGCACTACCGATGCGCCGGTAGCGGTGCCGGGTGATCAGCACCACGTCACGCAGCGGGATGCGCCGGCGGCTGATCATCCAATGGTCGCGCTCCTCGATTTCGAGGCGGTCGTTGAGGTCGTACACGGTGGAACGCAAACCGGTGGATCCGCTGACCAGCATGAATCCGCCGAAGAACATTCCACCGAGGCGCTTGCGCGTGGCCATCAGTGCCTCGCCTTGGCCACGATGGCGAACCAGAAGACGGCGCAGATGAGCGTGCCGAGCAGCGACAGGGCCACGGCCCACCACTGCTGGGCAACGCCCAGCGTCTCCCCGAGGTCGCGGTTCTGGCGTTGATTCTTCCGCACATAGACCAGAGCAGGCAGGGCAAAGAGCGGGGCGACCGGAGAGATCACCAACGCCCCGGCACCGAAACTCAGCGCCAGGTAACCATAGTTGACCAGATCCTTGCGCAGGCTGGCCAGGGAACCATCCCGTTCGAGCTGTTCCAGGCAGGCTGGGCAGGCCACCAGTTCGTCGGTCTCCATGCGGCACAGGGCGCAGATGAAGGCACCGCAGCGACCGCAGGCATCCACCGCGAGGTTGGCCTCGTGGTTGGCGCAGGGGGCGCTTTCGGTACTGGTGCCGTCGGCCTCGCGATGGAAACGTTGGGGCGGGGTGAACGGCACCGCGGTGAACGGCTTGTTGCAGGCGGTGCACAACCCGGTGCGCTCCGCCGGCAACTCCTGGTCGCAGCGTGGGCAGTGCGGTCCCCGCACCCGGCGACCCGCGATCGGCTTGGCCTTGCGGGCGGTCTGCGCCACCGCCATCAGCTCATCCGCACCACGATGGTACCACCGAACTTGTCATGCAGCGTGCGGCGCTGCTTGTTGAAGGCGAACAGGTAGTCGATCAGGCCGACCAGCGGGATCAGGCTCAGGGCCCAGCGCACGCCTTCGCGCTTCCAGTAGTTGGCGCTCGCGCCCTCGGCGCTGACCACGCGGATCTTCATCACTTTCTTGCCCAGGGTCTGGCCCCCGGTCTGGTTGAGCATCAGTCCGGCATAGATCAGGAACGGGATGGAGAAGATGACCTGCTGCACGACCTGGGTGCCGAAGCCGGGTTGGGCACCGGTCTTCACCTGATAGAAGCCGAAGGCGAAGGCCAGCGCCATCACCGGCAGGCCGATGATCAGACCGTCGATGATCTGCGCGGCGAGGCGCGTGCCGATGCCGGCCATATCAATCCCGTCGCTGCTCACGCCCGCCTTCAGATCATCGAGGGCGTTCTCCTTGCACGCGGCGCAGTACAGGCGGCCCTTCAGGTTCACCAGCTGGTTGGTGGAAAAGGTGACGTTGCAGCCGGCGCAGCAGTCGGGGGATTGGACAGCATCAGACATGAGGGGACTCCAAGGTTGGCAGCATGCTATGGGCCGAATACCAGCTGTCGACGGTCTCCTTGCGCAGCCGTGCGCCAGCACAGCGCGGCGATGCCGCGGACCCAGGCCTCGCCGGACAACCCCGCGATCGGCTCGACCTCCAGGCGGGTGCGCAGCAGCGCCCCGGTGCGCTCCATGAGGTCGTAGCGGGCCGCTGCGGTCAGGGCCTCGGCGCGCAGCAGCAGGGCGAGGAGGAATTCACGTTCCTCGAGTCCGAGGCGGTGGCGCACCAGGCGGCGCAGCCGCGGGTTGTCGAGGCTGGAATGGCGCAGGGCGAGCACCAGGCCCGGCGGCGGCAAGGCGGCCGGACGTTCGGACACCACCATGGTTCCGGCGGCGAGATCGCCCAGGCGCCGCTGCCATGGGTCGCACCACGCCACCGCCAAGCCGACCCCGCCGCAACCCGGGAGCAGGTCGGCGAGGCGGGTCACGCTGCGCACCACGCACTGCATCGTCGCCAGGGGCAGACCGCGGTCATCGACCGTGCGCAGGCCGAATGCACGCTTGCCCGGGGTCTGGCCCCGCCAATGCAGTTCGAAACACACCGGATAGAGCCAGAAGACCGCGAAGCCGGTGGTGATGGCGGCGGCCGGGGCGAGGGCTCCGGGCAGCAGCCAGCGGGCCAGGCTGGCTGCCCCTCCGCCGAGTGCCGAGATGATCAGCAGGTCGAGCAGCCCGGCGCACAGGCGCGCGGCCAGGGGCGCCGGGGTCAGCGCGATGGTCACGTGTTCGGGCGTGGTGATGAGCCGGGCGGTCATCGCCCAGCCTCGTCGCGTTGCCGGCCGAGGAGCCCCGCCAGGTACGGTAGCACTGCGGCGAGCAGCAGCAGCGCCACCGTGATTTTGAGTCCGTAGGACACGGTCTTGCTCGAGAACTGCGAGAAGGAGCCCTCGATCAGGCCCGCGATCACCAGCATGCTCGCGGCCCCGCCGAGCAGCCGGCAGGCGTCGGGCATGGCGGCGCGCAGGGCTCGCATCCGCCCGGCTTCGCCTGGCAGCAGCAGGGCTGGCCCAAGTCGCAGCCCGGCGGCGGCAGCGACCATGATGGCCGGCAGTTCGAGGGCGCCGTGCGGGCCGACCCAGGCGGTGAAGAAGGTGGTCTCACCGGCGCCGATGTACTGGGCCGCCACCGCTCCCAAAATCAGACCGTTGTACAGCAGCAGCCACCAGCCGCCGACCACGGTCAAGGCGCCGAGCGCGAAGGCGAGGAAGGCGACCTGGATGTTGTGGGTATAGAGGTTCGCCGCGAAGGTGGTGGCCTCGACCGTCGCCTTAATGCGCTCCGGTTCATCCTCGATCCGGGCGATGCGTTCCTCCACATCCTCGCTGAGGAACTGGGCCGGGATCAGCTCCTGCACCGTGGCCGGATCGGCGCGCACGGCACAGAAGCCAAGCAGCGCACCAAGCAACATGAGCGCCGCCGCACCGCCCAGGTGCAGGCGGCAGCGGGCCAGGGCGGCAGGCAGGTCGCACAGGTAGAAGTCGCCGACCGCCGCCCAGCGGAAGCGGCGGCGGCGCGTGCCGTGGACCACCCGGTAGGCTCGGCCGACGAGCTGGTTCAGCCGGTCGAGGACCTCGGGATTGACGGTCAGCGCCCGGGCCCGCGCCAGGTCCTCGGCGCTGCGCCGGTAGAGCGCCACCAACTCGCCCAGACCGTGGCGGTCGAAAGTCCCGCCGGCATCGATGCGGTCGAGCAGGGTGCCGAGGCGGTCCCAATCGGCGGTGCGCCGGGCGATGAGCGTGTCGAGGTCCATAGCTACAGCAATTGCCGCTGCTTCACGGCGATGTAGGCGTTGATCGCGGTCTCGGCAGAGCCGGCGGGATCGACCTCGTCCACCAGCACACCGAGCTGGCGCAGCTCGCGCACCGTGGCCTCGCGGCCATCCGCCAGGGTGCCGGCGACCACCGCCCGGCGCAGGTCGTGGCGGTCCTGGGGGCGCTCCTCGGCGCGGGCGAGTAGGGCGGGATCGCGGAAGGCGATGAGCAGCGGCAGGTGCCGTCCGGCGAGGGTGCGCATGGCGCGCAGCAGATCGTGGTGTTCACCGCGCTCGGGCAGAGCGGCGAAGACCACGATCAGGGTGCGGTTGCGCAGTCCGTGGCGCAGGCGCGTGGCGAGCAACGGCCAGTCCTCGGGCCGGTCCTCGGGGCTGATCCGGCCAAGGAAGGCGGTGAGTCGGCCGGCATGGCCGCCGCCCCGGGCCGGCGCCGGCCCGCTGGCCACGTCGAGCGCGAAGGAGCACGCGCCGACCCGGTCCTCGCCACGTCCAGCGAAGGCGGCGAGGCGCAGCGCCGCATCCACCGCGCGGTCGCACCACGACAGGCCACCCGAGCGCGCCGCCATGCGCTGGGAGCGGTCGACCGCGATCAGGATGTCCTGGGCGCGTTCGATGCGGAACTCGCGGGTCACCAGGTGGTCGCGGCGCGCGCTCGCCTTCCAGTCCACCTGGCGCAGGTCATCGCCCTGGACGTAGTCGCGCAGCCGGCTGAAGTCGCGGCCGTTGCCGGCGCGGGGCGCCATGCGCTGCCCGAGGCCGGAGAGGTATAGCGCATCGAGCCGGCGCAGTATGCGCCCGGCGGCGCGCAGGTTGGGCAGCACCGTCACCGGCACGGCGGGACCCGCCGGGGCCACGCGTTCGGCCAGGCCCAGGGCGGTCCAGGCGATCCACGGCCGGCCGAGCTCCGCGTGGTCGCGGGTGCAGCCGCGCACCGCGACCGGGGCTGCGCAGGTCCGGCCCGGTGGGCAGGTCACGGCGCCGGTCACGCTGCCGCCGCCAAGGCACGCCGGAAGGCCATGACGCAGGACCAGACGCAAGGTCAAGGCACTGCGATGCTGGACGCGCCAGTCGAGCACCTCGTCCTCGCCCAGCGAGAGCACCGTAGCGGCATGCTCGGCCTGGGGCGCAGCCTGGCGGATGGCCAGGGCCTCGGCCACGGCGGCGAGCAGGACCAGGAGCACCAGCGCCGCCGCCACCGGACCGAGCAGCGGCCACCACGGGGCCGCCAGCGCCGGCAGCGCGGCGCAGGCCATGGCCTGGACCAGCAGCGGACCGGGACGCCAGGTGGCGCGGTCGCTCACCGCGGGACCTCGATGCGGGTGAACACGCGCTGCAGCACATCGTCGAGCCGCACGCCTTCCATCTCGGCCTCGGCGGTCAGCGCCACGCGGTGCACCAGCACGCCATGGGCGAGCTGCTTGATGTCGTCGGGCGAGACGAAGTCGCGGCCACGCAGGCAGGCCAGGGCGCGGCTGCAGGTGAGCAGCGCCAGGGTGGCGCGGGGGCCGGCGCCGAAGCGCACCGCCTCGTCCTCGCGCGTGGCCCGCACCAGGGCCATGAGGTAGTCGAGCAGCGGGCCGTCCACCCGCACCACCGCAGTCAGGGCGTGCCGCGCCGCCACCAGCCCGGCGAGATCCATCACCGGGGTCAGGCCGGCGACGGTGGTCTCGTGCAGCCGCCGGCCCTCGGCATAGGCCCCGAGCATGGCGCGTTCATCCGCCGCCGCCGGGAAGGGGACTGCGATCTTGAGCAGGAAGCGGTCGCGCTGCGCCTCGGGCAGCGGATAGGTGCCCTCGAACTCCACCGGGTTCTGGGTGGCGATGACGAACAGCGCCTCGCTGATCGGCCGGCGCACGCCGTCGATGGTGGCGGCGGACTCCTGCATGCATTCGAGCAGCGCCGACTGGGTGCGCGGCGGAGTGCGGTTGATCTCGTCGGCGAGTAGCACATCGGTGAACACCGGGCCGGGATGGAAGGCAAAGGTCCGTGTCGCAGGATCGAAGACGCTGGTGCCGAGCAGGTCCACCGGCATCAGGTCGGGGGTGAACTGGATGCGGTTGAAGCGGCAGCCGATCAGCCGCGCCAGGGTCAGGGCGAGCAGGGTCTTGGCGGTGCCGGGTTCGCCCTCAAGCAGGACGTGCCCGCCGGCGAGCAGGGCGACGAGCACCTGCTCCTTCACCGCGTCCTGGCCCATCACCACCCGGTCGAGGCCGGCGCGCAGGTCGGTGGCGAGGCGTTGCAGGTCAGCCAGGTCGTTCATGGTGGGCCCTTTCGAAGGCGGCGTTGAGCAGGTCGAGGCGGTGGCGGAAGGTGGCGTTGGCCGGGGGTGTCGGTCCGAGCAGGGTGGCGAGCCGTTGCGTCAGCTCGACCCCGCGCAGGCCGCTGCGGCGGGCGACCAGGGCGTGCAGGCGTTCGGCATAGGCATCGAGCAGGGTCCGGTCGTCCAGGTGCTCGCCGAGCAGTTCGCCCAGGGAGTCCACCAGTTCGATGGCATCCTCGCGGCGTTCGGGCGGCGGACCGTCGGCCGACCCGTTGGTCACGGCCCTCCGCCACGCCCAGCAGCCGGCGGCAAGCAGTGCGAGCAGCGCCACCGGGGCGAGTCCGATGCGGCGCAGCAGCTCGCCCAGGGACAGGCTGCCGCGTCCCAGGGCGTATTCATCGAAGCGCACCGCCCGGCCGCTGCCCAGATCCGCCAGGCCCTGCAGCAGCGCAAGATGGTCCGCGTCGCCGAGGCGCTCATCCGTCAGGCAGTCGCCGCAGGTCAGTCGGACCAGCTCGCCCGAGCCGATGCGTTCGCAGGTGATCATCGCGCCCGTGCCGGCCCGGACCACCACCGCGCCGTGCGGGGCGTCGAGGCGGGCAGCAACGCGGGGCGCGAGATCCTTCACCCCGGGCCACAGCGGCAGGCAGATGGAGGTGGCGGCGTGATCCTCGCGCACGCCCTCCTCAGCCAGGACCAGACGGCCGCCGCCGCTGATCCACGCCCGTTCCGCCGCCCCCAGGCCGTGCGCGGCGGTGGCGCGCGCCGGGGTCAGGCGCAGGACCACCGCATGGTCCGGCACCGTACCCGGTGCGAGCGGGCGGAAGGTGGGGGCGGCCTCGACGCCGCGCGCGGTGAGATAGGCCATCGCCAGGGCCAGGCCATGGTCGCCATGACGATCCACCGATCCGGCCGGCGCCGACTGGGCCTGATCGTGCTCGATCAGCCATGCGACGAAGGCCAGCAGCATCGCCGCGACGGCGCACAGGGTCAGGATGCGCCAGCGGTTCATGGGTCCACCGCCGGATCGCGCAGGTCCTGGGTCAGGGCCGTCACCGCTGCGCGGAACCGCCGACAGTCCGCGGCCGAGGTCTCGTGCCCGCCGTACCAGGAACGCTCGAAGGTCTGCACCAGGGCCACCAGGCTGGCGCGCCAGGTGCTGCGGGCCGGCACCTGGGCGACGTATTCCCAGTTTGTTCTGCCACGGCGGTGATGCAGCCGTCCGGCGGCGAAGGCCGCGGCGAGCGCCGCATGGAAGAAGGCGCGCAACGCGGCGCGATGCTCGCCCGCCGCGAGCAGAAGGTCGCCACGGCGTTCCCACTCCGACACCGGCCGGTCCACGGCCTCCTCGCTGGCGGTTGCGCTGTCGCCGACGGCGTGGGGTGCCGCGCTGCGGCGGCGTCGCCACCACAGGATCGCCACGGTGCACACGATGGCCGTGACCAGCACCAGGCACAGGCCGACCGCGACCTGGGTGATGTCGGTGCCGCCGCCATCGCTGCGCTGGGGCAGCACCCACCGGGTCAGGTCACCCAGGCGTTCAAGCAGCCAATTCAGGGCATTGGCGCAGGTTCGCCGCACCCAGTCGAGGAACCCGGCCCACGAGTCGGGTACGTCGGGCAGTGCGAGGTCGCTGCCCTCATCACCAGGGACGCGAGGTGGTCGCAGACGGTCGAGCAGCGCCGGGTCGGGTTCTGGAGCATTGCGTGTATCGCCCGCCGCCAGCAGCAGCGCCAGGCTGCGCAGGGCGGCGATGCGTCCTGGTTCGTCATAGCCGCCGCCGACGAAGGCCGGATCGGCCGGCAGGGTGCGACCGTGATCGCGCCAGCCACGGCGTTCGACCGATTGGCCTGCGCTCGTGGCCCCGGCCACGTCCCCGTGTTCTACCAGGTCAGCGATCGTGGTGGCGGCCTGCAGGTAGGTGGAGCGGTCGAGGGGCGCTTCGCCCGCCGTGCCCAGGGCCACTACAAACAGCAGCCAGAGCCAGCGCCTGATCATGGCTGGGCCTCCAGCCGGGTCAGGGTGGCGGCCAGGTCGCTGCCGCTGGTGCGTGCCTGGCAGCGGCGCTGATGGACCACCGCCGCTGCCACCACCAGGGGATCGGTCAGGGCCATGCCCAGAACCAGGAACGCGATCCAGGTGTTCGGATTCCACGGCGCGAGGCGTTCGGTCCAGAGATGGGCGGGGACGCCGACCAGGTCCGCCAGCAGGCTGGCCAATCCATAACCGCCCAGCCACAGGTTGCCGCCCAGGAGCAGCGCGGCGCAGCCGCAGCCGAGGCAGGCCCCGAGCCACGGACGCATCGGCACCGCATCACCGACCAGGGCGGTGAGTGCCGACCAGGCAGTCATGCCCGGCCGGGTCGCAGCACCGGCCGCGGCCAAGGCGAGACCCCAGGGCAGCAGGAGGGCGGGCAGGATCAGCCACGAGCCCAGCGCGGCGACCAGCAGCACCACGCCATGCAGCCAGACCGCCACCACCACATCCGTCAGTGGCAGTCGCAGCCGCGCGGCTGGGGCCACCTGACCATCAAGCGCGAGGACCACCTGACGACTCCAGGCGGCGCGACCCCAGGCGGCGAGGATCAGGGCACAGACGGTCATGGACGACCAGCGCAGAAAGGCGAGTACCGGCGCGTGCCCATGTCCGGGACCGGCCACCAGGCGCAGGCCCTCGGCCACCAGCAGCCACCACGGCAGCGAAGCCAGCAGCGGAATCGCCAGGCTGCGCCAGGCCAGGCGGGTGGCCCCCAGCGCCTCGTCGAGCACGATGCCGCGGTCGTTCATCACGGCAGGATCCTGGCCCACAACGCAGCGGTCCAGCCAAGTGCCGCGATGGCTGCCGGCTCGGTCAGCGCTAGCCCCAGCACCAACGCGATGCGCCCGGCCCAGCCAGCCTGCGCGGTGGTCGCGGCGCGGGTGGTCGCCAGGCAGGCGACGCAGTAGTTGATCCCCGCAAAGCGCGTGGCGCACTCCTGACAGATCACCGCCTGGCAGGCCATGCAGCGCGCGATCCCGTGGCGTTCGGGATGACGATGGCAGGTGGTCGAACTGATGGCATCGGCCATGATGGGGCGGGACCCTAACCGGGTGGCGCCGGCCCACAATGTCAGGCGGTTTATCCAGCCGTTCGGCCTTCGGTGCGCCATTGCCGCGGCATAACCGGATGTAACCGCCGGAGTAAAATCAGGCCACGTAACCGGGCTTCCGATCCGGTCGTGGCGGAGTAAAACACTACAATATAACGTGAAAAAAGCACTTGCCCCGTCATCGTGAATGCGGGCGAGCGCTTGCCGAGAGGTTGAGATTCAGGCCGGCAAAGGCTGTTGGGGTCCTGCCCTGGCGGTGAGGAGCGGTTCGAAGATGGCGGCGATGATGGTGGCCCAGCGGTTGGCGATGGCGCCGTCGGCCAACTGCTTCGCAGTTGCGCGAGCGAGTTCGGTGATGCGAGTGGTGGTGGCGTTGAGCGCTGCGATGATGTGGTCGGCCTTCTTCGTCGGATTGTAGCCCACCGCCGAACCGCCATGCTTCCCGTAGACGGTCACCACGCCGATCGCGACCTGAGCGGCGGGGCATAGCCAACGCGGTTGTGACATGCGACCGTATCATGGTCGGATGCCATCCGCTGGCGGATGCAGGGGGTCGCCCGTCACTGGCATCGCCGTGCTTGTCTTGTCAACAAAATGTCTACAATTCGTCATATGCTCACCATCCCCATTCGCGAACTCCAGCAGCGTGGGGCCAAGGCCATCGCCAAGGGCTCGACCGGGCCGGTGCTGGTCACCGGGCGCCCGGGTGCCTTGTTCTATCTGATACCGGCGGATCCCTCCCGGCTGGCCGAGCAGGAAGTTGAATTGGGGCGAGCCATGGCGCGGGCGGATTTGCGGGCGTGGCAGTCCCGCGCTGTCGCCGCTGGACTTGATCAGGTGACCGATGCCGAGATCGACGCTGAGATCGCTGCAGTCCGGCGGGGTCACCGCTCGCGCAGCAAGGCGCGGCGACCGGCCACGGCATGAGCGTCCTGGTCGTTCTCGATACCAACGTCATCGTCTCGGCGGGCATCAAGCCGACGGGTCCTCCGGCGCGGATCGTGGATGCTGCACTATCCGGTGCGATCGTCCCCGTGGTGTGCCCAGTCATCGCGGCCGAGTACATGGAGGTCGTCAACCGGCCCAGGTTCAAGCGCTGGACATTCCCGCCGCGATGGCTGAACGCCCTGATTGCCGGGGCTCACCACGTCGACCAAGACCTCGCTCCCTGGCCCTCAGTCGGCCCAGATCCGGATGATCTGGTGTTTCTCTCCCTCGCTCATCGCACGGGGGCCGTCCTGGTGTCTGGGAATCTCGCGGATGTTCCTCCAGGGATCCGGCATGGTGTCGAAGTCATGAGCTCAGCGGCGTACATCCAGCATCTGGAATCGTTGGGTGTGCGGTGGTGACGAAACGATGAGGCGGGCGTTTGGTTGATCCCGTGGGACGTGGCATCCACATCGCCGGCGCCCTTTGGACGGGCTCATGTAGTCGAGCGCGCACATGGTGAGGCTCGCTGGCTGGTAGATCCCATGCAGGCTGGCCGCAGACAAGAGACCAGGGGCGGTCATGCAGGGCCGTATCTGCCGCAACTGCAACACCAGAGGCACGCTGAAAGGATCTGGTTCGCAGCCGATCATGCTGGGCATCACGCCCACAGATTGCGGATCGGGGCCGCGACCAGCCCCTCGCCCAGCGGCACCACGGTATTTCCGGTGTACAGCACGAGGCCGCGACGAAAGCGCGTGCCGGCGGCGTCGCGCAGGGTCTTGAGGCCGCGGGTGTCGTTGGTCGACAGCGTGGCGGACAGTTTGACCTCGACCCCGGCGATGGTGCCATCGGCGGCCTCCAGGACGAAGTCGACTTCCTCGCCGACGTGGGTGCGGAAGTGGTGCAGCGTCAGGGCGGTCTCGCACCAGCCGATCTGCTTGAGGAGCTCGTTGCCGACGAAGGTCTCGAACAGCGCGCCGGTCGTTTCGCCGCCCAAGCCGGTGGCGGGGTCGGCGACGGTGACGCCGAGCAGGTGCGCAGCCAACCCCGTGTCGGTGATCAACGCCTTGGGGGCTTTCACCAAGCGCTTGGGAATGTTGATCGACCACGCGGGCAGCTCGTGGATCAGGAACGTCGCCATCAGCAGTCCGACATGCCGCCGCAGGGTGGTCACGGGCATGCCGAGATCCCGTGCGATGTCGGCATAGTTGACCAGGTTGGCGGTGCGTGCGGCCAGCGCCTTGAGCACGCGCGGCAGTTCCGTCGCGGCATCAATGCCCGTCAGATCGCGCATGTCGCGGCTGAGGATGGTGAGGAGGTAGGACGCAAACCAGGCGTCGCGGCGCTTGCCGGGCTGACGCGTGTGGACCTCGGGATAGCCGCCGGCGGCAACCCGGCGCAGCACGTCGGCGCGATCCGTCGGCAGCGACTGCCAGGTGGGATTACGGGGGGCGAAGAGCCGCTTGAGGAAGGTTTCGGGCGTGCCCGTCAGTTCACCCTGCGACAACGGCCGCAAGGTGATCACCTCCATGCGCCCGGCGAGGGTGTCCGCGAGACGCGGCAACAACAGGACATTGGCCGATCCCGTAAGCAGAAATCGACCGGGTCGCCGATCCCGATCCACCGCCGCCTTGATGGGCAGCAGCACGTCGGGGGCGCGCTGGATCTCGTCAATGACCACGGGACCGGACAACCCAGCGATGAAACCCTGGGGATCGCTCCGGGCGGCGTTGAGGGTGGTCAGGTCGTCAAAGGTCAGGATGTGCGCCGGTTGCCGCTGCGCCGCGAGGTGCTGAA
>JBILDK010000261.1:0-4610 GCA_044352625.1 Planctomycetota bacterium | reverse complement strand
CCCTGGAGCGCTCGGTCGCCGGCAATGCCGGTGGGTTCAGCGACACCCATGCCGCCATCGGCCTGGAAGCTGATTGGCGCCCCTTCACCAGCGAGACGCTCGTCATTCGCCCCCATGCGGGGTGGGTCCTCACGCGACAGGTGGCTTTCACCGACCGCGACGGCAACGACCTGGTCAGCGATGCCGCCAGGTCGGCCCCGACCGCCGGGCTCACCATCCTCTCAGCGTTTTGATCCGCCCAGGGATCCCCGTGGGCGGATGGCGTCAGCGCTTCTTTGCCACCAGCGTGTAGAACACCGGCCCCAGGAACAGGTCGAGTTGGTGCTCGACCCTCCCGGGTCATGGCGTCTGATTAGCGCGCATAGGGTGAACTGCTGGCGCTGGTCAGTCGCCGTGACCGATCGCAGAGCAGATGTTCGATCACCGCCATGATGAGGACGGCCATGGCAAGGATAGAAATGGTGAGGGCGAACCGCACCAAAGGGTTGATGGAAAACAGGCAACTGCCCAGCAACGGCAGCGCTAAAGGCCAGAGCATGAGATGCCAGGCGATGCGCGCGAGCGTTGGGCCCGTCGCGATTCGGCCGATGGTGATGGCGAGCAGCACGCCGCCGCCGAGCAGGGGCAGGAGGCCAAGAATGGCGATGGTCAGGCCCGTTATACGCACTGACTGAAATTTCCCGGCAAGACTCACAGTGTTCAACGACCCAACGATGATCGCTATCAAAAAAAAGGCGGCTCCGAGACATGTGCATATCATGCCGGTCAGCCTGATTCCGAACGAGTCATTGCCTTGGCGATGCCTGGCAAACGGAATGGCTGCGGCAAGGGCCAGTGTTCCAAGAGCGCCAAGAAGAACGGTTGCTCCTACACCTTGGTCAGCGGGATGTCCGCCTGAGGCAAACAGGGAGCCGATCAGCAGCACCAACAGGCCGACACCTGCGGTGGCGAATCCAGTCGCCACCCGCGCCACACCGCGCGTAAGTGGCATGGTGATGGCTGCGCCGATTCCGCAGAGGGCTGCAAAGAGGAGCCCGAAGCCGACAATCGGTGGAATTCCATGGGATTCGTATCCCGTGCCTGCGATGACCGTCCACGTCCACACAATAATTTTAGTTACGGCCTGTCCCTGGTCGTCAAAGTAGACATACTTTGGTGCAAGGTTGACGGCGGACAGCGGGACCAACATGGCCACAAAAGTTACCGCCGCAGCCGCCACCGGCCACCAGCGCAGCATCCACGGTTCCCTGATCAATGTCATCAACGGCGACCTGATCGGGCTTGGTGCCGCGTATGGGATGGCCTCAGAAGCGGGTGCAGGGGTTTGGGGCGCGGGGACGTGCCCCATCGCAGGCGCGGACCGCGCCGCCGAACTCGCCTGGCTCTGCGGCAGATCCGTGAACCATCGCAGGCCGTCGCGGCTCCAGCGGTGGTCGCTGGTCCAGGACGGGCCGTTCACGAAGGAACTGAGCTGGTTGAGGGGAAACGGTCCGCTCAGCACCTCGCGGTGACGGACAAAAAAGCTGCCGGTATGCATGGTCGTGCTCAGGGGGCCAGGAGGACAGGCGTGCCGTTCGGAAGGTCCGCAGGGAGATCGCCGGGGGTGGCGACACCCTTGGCCAGTGAGCCGACGGCCACCCAACGCTGGCGGCGCTCGTCGGCCACGCACACCAGCAGACGCCCGTCCTGCTTCTGGCCGGGGCGGAGCTCGAGCGTTGGCGGTCCCTCGGCCTCGCGCACCACGCGGCCGACGAAGATCCACGGTGCCGCCCCTGCCGAGGCGGCCTCCACCTGGCGCGTGAGGCTCTTGGCGCCTGCGGCGAAACCTGGGGTTTTCGTGAGCAGCGCTGTGGCCTTGGCGGCGGCTTGTTGAGAGGCGGCTTCGTCCGGGCGCAGCCACAGTGGTTCGGTGCCCACGCCATCCAACGCAGTCAAGTAGGTGCGCACGTCCTCAGGGCAGAGATCGCGCAGGTTTGTGGGTATCACCGCCAAGACCTGACGCAGGGCCTGGACCTGGTAAAGCGGGTCCAGGCCCTTGGCCGCGGCGACCTCTGCGGCCACGGTCAGCGGGGATCCAGGACCGGCAATCTGGCCGTTTTTCAGCGCCGCGCTCAGGGTGGCGGCGAGGGCGAGGTGCGGCGAGCTGTCCGCGACATCGATGGCCGTCCCTACCTCGATCCGCAGGGTTTCGATGGGGGGTGCCTGCCGCCCATCGATGTGAGCCAGCGTTCGGCATGTGGGCACGTCCATCACCATCTTGCCGCCGAATACCGGGGGCTTGCCAAGGGTCCAGTTGGCCGGAACCACTCGGGACTTGCCGGCAATGGACAAGACCTTCCAGCCCGTCCACCAGGAGCTTTCAATGACCTTGGTCACCTGGGCGCTGAGATCGCCATCGCCCGCCGTCCGCGTCAGTGCGCGCAGGGCCGTGGCATTGGCGAGGTCCGGATAGGATTCGAGCATGGTGCGCGCTGCGTTGGCCTGGGCAACGCGATCTCCGCGCGCCTTGCTCCAGACCACGTCCCAGTCCACCAACGCCATCAGCGCAGCCCTGGTTTTGAGCACGTTGGTACAGGCGGGGGCCTGGGGATGATCGCTGTGCGCCTTGGCGAAGGACTCCAGCCGGTCGAGATACGCCGTCAGGGTCGCTTCGGGATCGGCAAACCGTTTGAGCTCGTCAGCGGTGGCCTGGGCCGCCGTCAGTTCCGTGGTGCGCAATTTGACGGCAGTGGCGATCTCGGGTGCGACCGTATCGACCAACTGATGAACTTCCCTGGGCAGGTTCTGATCGAGCCGCTCCGTTGTGAGCCAGGCCTGGGCCTTGGCCCCCAGGTCGCGAGCCGTCGCCACGTCTGGCGCCGCAGCAATGGCCGCGAGACCGGCCTTGATCCGCCGTTTGAGTTCGGCGGTTCGCTCGAAAGATTTCCGCTTATTGTTGGTGGCAACAGCCTCTTCAAGCCGATTGATCACGGATTCAAACTCTGCTTCTTCGGCGCTGTTATCCTTTTCCATCAGGTCGTGCAGGTCGTGCAGGTCGTGCAGGCCGTGCAGGTGTGCAGACGTCACCTGTTCAGGTGGCAGCGCGGCCAACCGTTTAGCCTCGGCCACCAGCTTTTCGCGCCTCTCATCCCAGGCCTTTTGCCACCGGCGAATCGTTTCGATGGGATTCGGACCGCCGCGCGAGCGAAGCACGCTCTCTGCCGTTGCGACCAGATCTGGCGTGTCCTGCTCAGCCTTTCTGAGCGAGAGAGCGGCTGTCTTCTGCAGCATATGGTCGTCGCTTTGTGCACTCAGCTTCGCAATGAGCGCCTCGGCCCGGGCGGTGTACGCAGACTGCACCGAGAACCACACCGCCCCGGCACCGCCGATGAGAAGGAGCGACGCGGCGACGAGGCCGGTGACCAGGGCCAGCTTGCGCCGCTTCTGCTGCGCTCGGGCCTTAGCGGCTTGGCGTACCGCCTCGATGCGCGGATCGTTGAGCGCCAGTGGATCGATCCCGTCATCCCGCAGGGCGCGGGCCAGATCGTTCCAGGCCTGGAGCCGATCCTCAAGTTGCGGCCCCTTCAAGCGCCCGAGCAGTTCGGTGTGGCGTTCCAAGACCCCGCCCGCCTGGAGAGCGGTTTGCGCGCCCGCCACCTGGCTACTCAGGCTCGGCGGGGGAGGTGTGACCCAGCCATCATTGGTGATGATGACGGCGTACAGGGCGATGGTTGCCTGATCATTGCGGGCGACCGCGGCGGCGAGTTCGTCCTGTGCATTGCGCAGCCACAGGGCCTCCAAGCGGCCTTGGTTGTTCCGGTGTTCGGCGTTGGCCGGATCCATTTCGACCAGGCGACGAACGATCCCGATGCGCTCGGGAAGGAATCCGGACTCGCGCTCCAACCGCTCGTGTTCGGCGACGAGACGGTTGAATTCAGTGACGGTTTCTTGCGACGGCATCGGCGACCTCTCCTGGCGATGGGCCGAGACGCTATCAGGCCGTTGTCGTTATGACAACGGCCTGCTGGATGCGGCATGATAAGAAAGGTCGATGCCGTATTCTGCTGGGTTCGGCCAGGTGCTCGCCCAATGCATGCGCCTTCGTCAGATCGGGGTACGCGAGCTGGCTCGGGTAGCCGCCTGTGATCCCGGCAACCTGCATCGCGTCCTACGCGGTCATCGGCAGGTTCCCCTGGCGCTGGTCGAGCGTCTCTCCAAAGGTCTGGCATGCACGCCAGACGAGGCCAGGAGCCTGGCAATGGCGGCTCTGGCCGATCACGGGATCGGATGGTTCGCTGAAGCACTCGCCAAACCCGAGCCGCACGTCTGACGCGAGCCGCGACGTCAGCTAGAACGGCATCCCGAAATCGATGTTGACCGCGAACTGTTCGGGAGAGCGGGCGAGGTCGATGCGGAAGATGGCGTTGCGTTCGAAGCCGACACGCAGGCCGGTGCCAAGGGCCCAGTTTGGTGGGGAGCGGTCGAATTGCTGCACCCGACCGGCGACCGCGCCGAGGTCGGTGAAGGGAACAGCATCGAACAGCATCGAGCCGGGCACATGGGTGATCCCCATCAGCGGCTGGTCGGCGTCGGCCCGCTGCATGATCACCTCTGCGGCGGTGTGACCGTGA
>JBILDK010000020.1:0-14864 GCA_044352625.1 Planctomycetota bacterium | reverse complement strand
GTCTTGGGGGGTGAGCGATCCCCTCGCCGTGCCCAAGACCGCGAACCTCATGGCGCTGCGCGGCATTCCCGCCGCCCACATCGAGGACACCTGCTACCGCAACGCCCTGCGCGCCTACGGCCCTAGCGGCCAGATCAGTGAAAGCGACTGGACCGCCCCCACCGCCGTCGACCAGCGCATCCTGCACGCCGGCAACAGCGTCCTACGCGGCCAGGAACCCCGGGTGGGTTGATGCCACCACCAGAAGGGTCGAGTCCCAGCCCGACCATGAACGTTGAGCAGGCGTCACCGAGGTCGGACTGGGGCTCGACCCCTCCGGGGATGGCTTCGCGGTAACTGCCATGTCAGATAGTGGCGTTGCCTGCGTCCTGTAATCGACGGAGCTCCGATGCGCCACTTTCTCGCCCTGCTCATCCTCGCCACGTCCATGTACGGTGCCGATCCGCGCGCCGAACTCCAAGCCCTTGCCCCGGAGGTCGCCAAGCTCAGCCGGGCGTTCAACCTCGTCCATGAGGTGGTCGCCCCGAGCGTGGTCGCCATCCACACCCGCGCCAATCAGCGCCACGTGGTGGGGCGGGGTCCGTTTGGCACGTGGCGTATCGCCGAGCGCGAGGTCGAGGTGGGCGAGGGCTCTGGCTTCGCGGTGCGAAACGACGGCACCCACACCTGGATCCTGACCAACGCCCACGTGGTGTTGCAGACCAACGAGGAACAACGCTTCGTGCGCGACAACCGTGGTGCCCCGGTGGGTTACGACCGGCTCCTGGTGGAACTCAACGATGGGCGACAGGTGGAAGCCGAAATGGTGGGCCACAGCCTGGAGACGGACCTCGCGGTGCTCAAGGTTCCGGTGGTCATGCCGGCAGCGGAGTGGGCCGACAGCGACAAGGTCCATGTCGGCGATTGGGTGGTGGCCCTGGGCTATCCCCTGGGCGTGGGCTACAGTGCTAGCTCGGGTATCGTCAGCGCGACCGAGCGCTCAACCGGGGTGTACCGCAGCCTGGCGGGGATCGAGTCGTTCATCCAGACCGACGCGGCGATCAATCCGGGCAACAGCGGTGGGCCGCTGGTGGATCTCTATGGCCGGATCATGGGGGTGAACTCCAATATCAAATCCACCACCGGGGCGTCCATCGGCCTGGGCTTCGCCATCCCTTCGAATCTGGCGCGGCGGGTGGCCGATGACCTCATCAACCACGGCGTCGTGCGACGGCCTGCGATCGGGATCGAATTACCTCCGCACGATCTGTCCGCTGAAGACCTTGAAAAGCTTGGCGTGCCACCCCCTGGCGGGGTCGCGGTGGTCAATGTGTACCCCAACACCCCCGCCGCCGCCGCCGGCCTCAAACCCGGCGATTTCATCCTCGCCATCAACGGCGTGCGGGTTCGCAACCAGATGCAGTTCAGCGCCCGGCTGCGTGCCTGCCAGGTGGGCGACGAGGTAACCCTCGCGGTGTGGCGGGGCGGCAAGGAGCTGGCCGTCAGCCTGCGGCCTATCGCCCGCGAGACCTTCGACCGCCAGGCACGCGAGCAGCTCCGCCCAGCGGATGCCGGCACCCCGCTCCCTGGCTTCGGCCTGCGCCTGGCCGACGATGGCCGTCCCGGCTTGGTGATCAGCGCATTGGATCCCGACGGCCTGGCCGCCCGCGCCGGCCTGGAGCCCGGCAACCGCGTCCTGGCCGAGCGCAGCGCCGGGGCGTTGCAGCACGAAAGCGACCTCGACGCCCTGGCCGGCCGCCGCGAAGTGATCCTGCAGATCGTCAAGGATGGCCGCAGCTATTGGCTGCGCCTGAAACGCTGATCCTAGGAAACGCAGTCCGGAGGTCCGGAAGTCCGGAAGTCAGCGTATCGTGCCGTCTATTGGTCGCTCACCTCGGAGGTGAACGATCGAGGGGCTGCAACTGTATTCGACCACCGGACTTCCGAACTGCTGCGTCAGGCTGCTCACACCTCTTTGCCGAGCAGCCCGAAATCGCGTAGCACCTCACGCAGCTTGGCTGCGTCCACCGGCTTCATGAGGAAGGCTTCGGCCTGGCCGCGGAAGGCGCTCATCACCTGTTTGCGGTCATCAAGGCTGGTGACCATCACCACCTTGACGCTCTTGAGGCCATAGATGCCCCGCTTCATCTCCATCTCGCGGACCAGGCGCAGGACCTCCTGACCATCGCCGTCGGGCATGAGGATGTCGAGAAAGATAAGTCCGTAGGGTCGGCTCTGGTCGTGGGCATTGCGCACGGCCTCCACCGCCGTGCGCCCGGTGTTGGCGAAATCAACCTCGCCAAGCAGCGCGAGGTACATCATCAGCACCTGGCAGCAGAGCTGGTCATCATCGGCGATCAGGATGCGCATGTGAAATTCCTCTACGGGCTAGCGGGACAGGGCGCGGGTGATGCGGGCAGGGATGTCGGACAGGCCAGCAACCTCGGCCACCGCGCCGGCCTCGAATGCTGCCTTGGGCATGCCATAGACGACGCAGCTGGCCTCGTCCTGACCGAGGGTGTGGGCGCCGGCGGTGCGCATGGCGAGCAGCCCGTCGGCGCCATCGGCGCCCATCCCGGTAAGGATCACGCCCACCGCGTTGGCCCCGGCGCAGCGCGCCACGCTGTGGAAGAGCACATCGACCGCCGGCTTCTGAAAATGCACCTGCGGGCCGTCGCGCAGCGCGGTGAGGTAACGCGCGCCGCTGCGCTCCACCACCAGATGCTTGCCACCCGGAGCGAGGAAGGCGAGCCCGGGGAGCAGCTCCTCGCCGCCCTGGGCCTCGGACACGCGCAGGTGACTGGTTTCATTGAGCCGTTTGGCAAAGGCGGCAGTGAACATCTGCGGCATGTGCTGCACGATCACCGTCCCCGGGGTGTCGCCGGGCAATTTCGCCAAGACGTCGCGCAGCGCCTCGGTGCCGCCGGTCGAGGCGCCGAGGGCGAGGATGCGATGGGTGGTGCGCAACGCCGGAGCCGGCTTGGAGGTGACCGCTGCAGGCGCGCTGCGCGGCCCGAGGTTGCGCGCGGCGGCAGCGGCGCGGATGGCGCGGGCCAGGGCCGGCATGGCCTCGCCGATGGAATAGGCGCTGTTCGGCTTGCACAGCACCTCGACCGCCCCCAGCTCATAGGCGCGCATCGCCTCCTGACTGCCCTGGGTGGTGAGCGATGACAGCACCACCACCGGCAGCGGATGATGCTGCATCAGCTTGGCCAGAAAGCTCAGCCCGTCCATGCGCGGCATTTCGACATCCAGCGTGAGCACATCCGGGCGCAAGGTCGCGAGCTTGTCCCGCGCCACATACGGATCTGGCGCGACCCCCACCACGTCGATGCCGGCAAAGGCAGCGAGACCCTCGCCCAGGACGCGGCGCACGGTGGCGCTGTCATCGACCACGAGGACGCGAATCACAGGCCGAATTCCGGAGAACCAACCGCACGGCGCAGGATGCGACTGTTGTCAGGCACGGTTTCGAGCGCGACCAGCAGTTGGCCTTCGAGGAACTGCAGCACCGCCTCGCGCCGCCCGCCCGGATCCACCGCCGGCAACAGGTACGGCGACTGGAGGTGAAACTCGTGGTCGGTGCCGTACAGCGACGGCAGCAGATTGCCCGAGATCACATTGGCCAGTTCGCAGGCGGTCTCGGCAATCTCCTCGGCGGTCACCGCCTCGCCGGGCATCCGACCCAGCAGGTTGCCCGCGAGGGCTTCGGCCAAGCCGCGATCAAGGCCGACAAATACCCCGCCGCTGGTGGCGTCGGGTCCGAACCAATCGACCTTCACCACTAGCGCGCAGTCCACCACCGCCTCGGCGGGCAGTTCGTTGAGCGGGATGAGGAAGCCGAGGCTTTCGGCCACCGCCGCCACCGCGGCATTGCCGCGCAGAATGGGTCCGGTCATGGCTGAGTCCTCTCAATGCGCGGCGTGTCGAGCAACTGGCGCACGGCGGTGACCAGTTCCTCGGCGCGGAACGGCTTGTGCACGAATCCGGCGCCCAGGTCGCGCAGGCGGGCGATGCGCGGGACCGAGCTTTCGGTCGAGACCACCACCACCAGGGTGTCGCGCAGCGCCACGTCCGCGCGCAGCGCCACCAGGAACTGCTCGCCGGTCATCACCGGCATGTTCACATCGAGCAGCACCAGGTCGAACCACCCGGCGCGCAGCTTTTCCAGCGCCTGGCGGCCGTCGCCGGCGGTATCGACGCTACTGATGTCGAGGCCCGACATGGTGACGGCACGGCTGACCATGTCGCGCATGATGCGGCTGTCATCGACCACCAGAACCGTGTATGCCATGAGTATTCCCCTGATTCCTAGAGGTTTGAGCGCCGGCCCTGGGACTCGAGCTGGACCAGGCCGCTGGCGAGATCGAGGGTCATGGTGCGCGGCAGGCCGCCGCCCGTGTCCTCGGCAGCGGCGAGCAGGCCCATCTGCCAGAACACCTTGCGCATCACCGTGAGGTTGCGGTTGGCGATGTCGAACTGGTTGGCCGCGCCACCGGTGACATTGGCCCCGCCGGCCACGACGATGCGCAGATTGCCCTTCTTGGCCCCGAGCTGGAACAACGCGGTGAACAACATCTGCATGCCGAGATCGACGAACAACGTGGGTGAGTCCTTGGCGCGCTCCGGGCTAAGCTGGGCCAGGGGCAATTGCGCATGGAGCATGCCGCCGACATGATGCAGTGGATCGTGGGCCACGATGCCCACGCACGAACCCAGGGCGTGGGTCACCAGCGTGCCGGCCAGGGCATGGCGCACGGCGAGGCCGCCGATCCCCAGGACCACGCGGCCGGCATTGGCTTCCGGAACGTCAGACGCGGACATAGGTGGCCGGTCCTTGGGTGCGCAACGGGTGGGTGATGGCGGACAGACTCTCGCTGTGGCCGACGTACAGCGTCCCGCCGGGCGCGAGCAGCCGGGCGAGGCGATTGACCAGCCGCTCCTGGGTCGGCTGGTCGAAATAGATCATCACATTGCGGCAGAAGATCACGTCGAACGGCCCACGCATGGGCCAGTCGTTCATCAGGTTGAGGCGGGCGAAGGTGACGAGCCGGCGCAGTTCCGGAGTCACCGCCCAGGTGCCGTCCGCGTCCTCGGCCTTGGTCACCGCCAAGCGGCGCTCGACCGCATCCAGGGCGGCGATGCGCTCGGCGCTGTACCGGCCTTTCTCGGCCACCGCCAGGGCGCGGGTCGAGATGTCGGTGGCGAGGATCGCCGCATCCCACTGCGCCAGGTCGGGAATGGCCTGGTGCACGGTCAAGGCAATGGTCCAGGGCTCTTCGCCGGTGGCCGCCGCCGCGCACCAGATGCGCAACCGTTGACTGCGCAGGGCAGGCAGCACCCGCCGCGCGAGATCGCCAAAATGCACCGGCTCGCGCTTCCACGCGGTGTGGTTGGTGGACATCAGGTCGAGGCAGCGCACCACCTCGTCGTCATCGCGGTGCAGCCGCGCGGCGTAGGCCTTGAGGTCGCAGCCGAGCTGGCGCAGGCGTTTGCCCAGGCGCGCCTCGACCATGGATCGCTTACCCTCGCCGAGCTTGATGCCGGCGACCTCGTAAACCACGTTCATGATGTCAGTGATGGCGTCCATCCTGGGAGCGCAGGCTTTAGCCTGCCTCGCGTTCGATGCAGGCTGAAGCCTGCGCTCCCAGGGGGCGCGCTCCCAGGGAGGTCATGACTTCACCGCCAGGGCGGATTCGGTCGCCCCCAGCACGCGCTGGATGTCGAGCAGGATGCGGATCTTGCCCTGGGACTTGCCGATAGCCGCCACCATCGTGGTGTCCACCGCCAAGCCGTAGGCCGGCGGCGGTTCGGTGTCGGCGGCGGCGAAGTTCGCCACCTCCTTCACCCGGTCGGCGAACAGGCCAATGGGGCCGGTGCGGCCGTCCACCACCAAGATGACATTTTCGGGATGCGGCTCGCCCGGCGGCATGCCGAAGCGCACGCGCATGCTCACCACCGGGATGACCTTGCCGCGCAGGTTGACCACGCCCATCATTTCGGCCGGCGAGCCCGGCACCGGGGTGATGGGCAACGTGCCGATGATCTCGCGCACCGCATTGATCTCGATGCCGTACTCCTCGTCAGCCACCTGGAAGGTCAGGAACTTGCCGGCGATGCCGGCGGTCGTCGTGGATGGAGTGCTCATGGCGGCCTCAGAACTTGCCGAGCTTCTGCTGGTCCTGGTCCTCGTCGAAAGGGATCAGCTTCTTGGGCTCGGCGTGGGACCCGCCGTTCACCGGCCCGAAGTCCACCCGGCTGGCGACCACGGTTTTGCGTTTTTCGGTCTGGGGCTGATGCATCGTCTGGGTCTTGCGCGCCGGGGCGTGGCCCGCCTGATGCCCGGCGGCAAGGCTCGACTGACCGCGCACCATGACCTCAAGCTGGGCCACCAGCTCGTTGAGGTTCTGGCTTTGAGCCGACAGCTCCTCGCCCACCGCGCTGTTCTCTTCGGCGCCGGCGGCGTTGGCCTGGGTGACCTTGTCCATCTGGCGCACCGCCGTGGTGACCTGCTCGATGCCCGACGCGACCTCCTTGGCGCTGTTGGCGACCTCGCCCACCAGATCATTGATCTTGCGGCTGGCCTGGGTGGTCTGGTTGACGATCTCGGTGACGTTCTTCGACAGACCGACGCCGTTCTCGGCCGCCTTCACCGACTGTTCGATGAGCTGGGCGGTGTTGCGCGCAGCCTCGCCGGCGCGCTGGGCGAGGTTGCGGACCTCCTCGGCCACCACCGCGAAGCCCTTGCCGGCGTCCCCGGCACGGGCCGCCTCAACCGCCGCGTTGAGCGCCAGCAGATTGGTCTGGAAGGCGATCTCGTCGATGGTCTTGACGATCTTGGCGGTCTGGTCGGCGTTGGCCTTGATGTCGGTGATGGCCTTGGCCAGTTCACCCATGGCGGCGGCGCCGCGTTCGCCCGCCTGTCGGCCTTCGCTGGCCAACTGCGCGGCGGACGTGGTGTTGGCCGCGGTCTGCTTGACCATGCTGCTCATCTCTTCGAGCGAGGCGCTGGTTTCCTCAAGCGCGGCGGCGTTCTTGCTGGTGCCGTCTGCCAGCGACTGGGCCCCCGAGGCCACCTGGCTGGCGGCGCTGCTGGTCTGCTCGCTGCACGCCGACATCTCGCCCACCACGCTGGTCAGGGCCTTGGTGATGCCGCGGGTGATGAGGAAGGCGAAGATCAGGCCGAGGGCGATGACCACGAACAGCCCGATCATCATGGTGGTCGAGGATGCCGACAGGTTGTCGGCGGTCTGGTCGGCGGCGGTGGCGGTCTTGTCGATGTTGACCTTGGCGGCACCGCGCGCGGCCCCGAGCACCTTCTCGGCCGCATCACCGCGCTCCTTGCCGATCGCGACGAGTTCCTTGACGTTGGCGAGGTAGGCGAGGGCGTCCTTCTTGTAATCTTCGGCTTCTTTCGCGACTGCCTTGAGCTGTTCGATATTCTTGGGGTCGCGGGCGGTGGCCAGCAGGTGCTCGACCAGCTTGTCGATCTCACCGAAGGCGGGCAGATTGGCCTCGAAGATCGCCGGATCGCGCAGGGCCTGGGAACGCCAGGCGGCGATGCGGATCTCGTTGCCCAGGTCGATGATGCCGTTGGCGCGCTGGAGTTTAAGGCAGCGCTCGGCGAGCTTGCCGTGCTCGGCGCCGGCCTCCAGCTCTTTGGCCAGTTTCTCCTCCTGGTCCTTGATCACCACGGTGATCTCCTTGGTGAACAGCTCGGCCGCCTTGCCCCGTTCCTCGACCAGTTCCTTGCCCTTGTCCATCAGGGCCTTGGTCTTGGTCAGCAGTTCGGCGTACACGCCGGCCTCTTTTTCCGCTATTTCAGCATCTTCTTTCAGTTTTGGCAGGTCCTTGTCGACTGCCAGCTTGTGGGCCTCAGCCACCTTGGCACGCACGACCTTGAGTGAGTCCTCGCCGGCGCGCAGCATCGCCTCGTTGTCGGACATGGTGTAGCCGCGGATGTTGTACATCGTCTCCAGCGAGCTGCGTTCGACGTCATTGGCGACGGTGACCGCCGGCACCTGCTTGGTGGCAAGGTCGGTGGATTTCGCCGTCCCGTCGCGCATGGCGAGGAGGGCGACCACGCCGAGCGCGGCGGCCAGGACGAGGATGAGGGCGAAGCCCAGGGTGATCTTGTGGCCGATGCGCATGGTGAATCTCCGGAGATGAGTTGGTTGGGTGTTCAGTGGGTGGTGGCGGGCGCGGTCGGGGCGTTGGACCCCGCCGGCACCGGCGGCAGAAAGCCGACCGTGCCGCTGGCGAGTTGGTAGATCGCCGGCACCACGGCGATGCGGCCATTGGCCACCGCCTGGCGGAGGGTCGGGCTGCCAGCGAGGAGAGCCGCTGCTTGGCTGGTGGCGTTGCGCTCGACCGCAGCGGCAATGACGCCTTCCGGTGCCAAGCCGGCTTTGCCGCGTTCCACGGCGAAATCGCGCAGGCCGGGCATGGCACGTTGAATGTCCGCGAGGTGGCCGGGGAGCGGGCCGTCGCTCCCGCTGACCGCCTTCACCGCCCCGCAGGAACCGTGACCGAGAACGACGATCAGGCGCACGCCCAGGTGTTCGATGGCGTATTCCAGGCTGCCTTCGCCGATCGGATCTGCGAGGTTGCCGGCATTGCGCACCACGAACAAATCGCCGATCGATTGGTCGAAGATCAATTCCGGGGGCAAGCGGCTGTCGGCGCAGGTCAGCACCGCAGCGAACGGCTGCTGGCCGGTGGCGGTGGCGGCGCGCTCGGCGGCATCGTCGGCGGTGGCGGCGCTGCGCGTGCGCTGGGCGTTGGCGAAGCGGGCATTGCCGGCAGACAAGCGGGTGAGGGCCTCCAACGGTTCAATACCGGCGGGGGCATGGTGAGAAGCGGCTGCAACCGCAGGGACAGGTGCCACCGGGGCGGCGGGGCGACTGGCCAGATCGTCGAGCGTGGCGGGTTTGGCGTCCCCGCCGTGGCGTTCGGCGCATCCGGCGGTGAACGCCAATAGGGAAAGGAGAATGACAGGGCGCATGGACTGCTCCAGGTTCTAAGCGGGTTCGTCGCCGCCGCCGGGCAGCAGCTTGGCGGGGTTGAGGATCAGGGCGACACGGCCATCCCCGAGGATGGCGCTGCCGCTGACCCCGGGGTGGTGGGTCAGGGCGTGGTCGAAGGGTTTGATCACGACCTGGCGCTGGCCGAGGACCTCGTCGACCTGCAACGCGAAGTCGCGGCCGCGGTTCTCGACCACCAGCAGCAGGCTCTGCTGCGGGTCGGCCTGGTGGTCGCTGATGGCGAAGAACTCGCCCAGGCGGATCACCGGCAATTCCCGGCCGCGATTGTTGAGCACCCGGCCATGGGTCATCACGCTGGAGACCTGGCCGTCGGCCGGGCGCAGCATGCTGACCACGGACGAGACCGGGATGAGGAAGCGTTCCTCACCGACGCGCAGCAGCATGGTGTCCATGATCGCCGTGGTCAGGGGCAATCTGATGGTGAACACGCTGCCCTTGCCGACGGCGGACTGGATCTGCACCGCGCCGTTGGCCTGGCGCACTTGGCGGCGCACCACGTCCATGCCCACGCCGCGACCGCTGACATCGGTGACCTTGGCCGCGGTCGAGAAGCCGGGCAAAAAAACGAGGTCGAAGCATTCCGCGTCGGTCATCACCCGGTCGGCGGGGATCAGGCCCTTTTCCACGGCCTTTTTGCGCAGGCGCTGCGGATCCATCCCGGCACCGTCGTCGGTGAGCTGGATGACCACGTTGTCGCCGGCATGGAAGGCTTCGAGCTTCACCGTTCCGGTGGCGGACTTGCCCTGGCCGGTGCGCGCCTCTCCCGGTTCGATCCCATGATCCACAGCGTTGCGCACCATGTGCATCAAGGGATCGGCCATGGCCTCGGCCAGGGTGCGGTCGATCTCGGTATCCTCGCCGGTGGTCTGGTAGTCGATCTGCTTGCCAAGCTTGCGTGCCGTATCGTGGACGGCGCGGGCCATCTTCTGGAAGGTGGCGCGCAGCGGGACCATGCGCAGGGACAACGAGAGCACTTGCAACGAGCGCAAAATGCGGCTCTGGCGCTGCACTGCAGCAGCGAGATTGGCGAAGCGCGCCAGGTCCGGATCGTGCACCACCATGGCCTGGGCGATGAGCAGCTCGCCCACCATGTTGACCATCTCTTCGAGCTTGCTGGTGGCGACCCGCGAAAAGCCGTCGCTGGCGCCGGCACGGGCGGCGGCCTGCTGCTGGGCGGCCTGCTGCTGGGCGGCCTGCTCGACCACCTGGCGCGAGACGCGGCCGGTGGCCACCAGCTTCTCGCCCAGGTCCTCGTTGGGTTTGAGGATCTTGGCCGTCTCGTGGATGACTTCCGGCGGCACGCCCATGTCCATCAGCAGGTCGGCAAGCTGCGGGATGTCGGGTAGGAGTTCGGCGGTGGGCGCGGGTTGGTGCAGGCCCGCCACCAGGCTGCGAATCTGATCGACCCCGCCGAGCACGATCTGGATGAAGGTCGCATCCGCCGGCTGCTGGCCGTCACGTACGGGCAGTAGGCGTTCCTCGATGGCGTGGGCGGCGTGCTCGATCTGCGGCTGTTCGAGATACGCCGCCATGCCCTTGATGGTGTGAAAGGTGCGGAAGATGGCGTTGATCTGTTCGCCGTCAAAGGTGGTGCGGCCAAGTACTGCGCCCTCGGCGACGGCCAGCAGCTCGCTGCTCTCGTTGGCGAAATCGCGCATCAGTTCGGGGGAACGATCGCTGACGACCCCGCCAGGGGCCACCACTGGATTGAAAACCCCAGAAGCCCGGATGGTCGCGGTCGAGGGTTTCGCCTCACGGCGGGTCAGATCGCGACCGACCGGGCTCGCGTCGCCGCTGGCCAGGTCCTGGACCTCTTTGAGGTGGACGAAGAGGTCGCATTGGGCGGTCGAACGGTCGGCCCCATCAAGTCGCGCGGCAGCCTCGGCCAGGGCCATGACCGCCACCTGGCGCGGGCCGGTCCAACCCTGGGCGGCGGCGAGCGCGGCGATGCGCTCGACCTGTTGGCGGATGCCGACGGCGTCCTCCAGATCCCCGGCGATGATCCGCGCCACGCAGGCATCCAGGCTGACCACCGGGGCCGGGCGCACGCCAGGGTGCTCGCGGGCGATGATGGCGCTGCTGCCATCAGGGTTGGCGGGCGCCGGGGCGATGAGCACACCTTCGAGGGTCGTGATCACGTCCTGGTCGCTGCCCGCAGGCTCGACCTGGTCGCGTTCCAAGGCCGCCAGGTGTTCCTCCAACCGGGTGACAGTGGCGAGGAGGATATCCCAGGTCGCGATCGTGGCGGTGAGGTCGCCGGCGCGCAGGGCGTCAAGCACCTGCTCGCCAGCATGGGCCAAGCCCTTGATGCGGTGCAGGTCGAGGAAGCCCGCACAGCCCTTGACCGTGTGCAGGGCGCGGAAACAGGCGTTGAGCGCCTCGGCATCCACCGTCGGCGCTTTGGCCAAGGTCAGCAGCAACCCGGCCGCATTGGCGAGATGCTCAGTCGCTTCGTGCAAAAACTCACCGAGCATCTCGTCAGCCATGGGGATCCCGTCGCCGGTGGTGGCCTGTGCCAGCTGAACACCGGCTCAGGCCCAATGCGTTGACCGTGCCATATGAAGGGGGTGCGGGGTGGTTGGGGGAAGCCACTGTGACGACAACGTTTAACCGATTTCTCAGAGAACGGATCGCGCTGGCCTGTAGCCGACGGACCACAGGCGGCGCGCAAAATGTTCCTCAATACATTCATATGTTATTATTTAACAAATACTTGCGATGTGTTGTCGGTGCGCAACAAGGCTCGCTGGCTTTGCTACAGGGAACGACTACCATATCCCTATATCCCATGCCCATGGACGTTTCCGTTTTTGTTGCTGGTGCCGTAGGTGCTGGGGCCACGGCCGGCGGCCTGCTCGCCTGGGCGGTCTGCACTCGCCGGCAGTTGCTCACGGAACGGGCTGGTGCGGCGCGCTTCCAAGCCATGGTCGAGCGCGCCCCGCTGGCGATGTGCCTGCGCGATGACCAAGACCGCATCCTGTTTGCCAATCCCGCCTTCCGCACGTTGTTTGCCTGGCCAACGGACGCGGACGTGGTGGGCCGGCCCCTGTTCGACTGCTTCGCCACCCGCGAGCAGGGTCAGCTACTGGACCGGTCTCGCCGCCGTCGCGCCGGCGAGGTCGTGCCCACCAGTTATCCGACCGTCGCCCGACGCGCCGATGGCCACGAGTTCCCGGTGATGCTCGCGGTCACCCTGCTCGATACCGGCACGGGGCCGGGGGCATTGACGTTCATCCTTGACCTGAGCGAGCAGCGCCGCACCGAAGCGGCCCTGGTCACCGCCGAACGTGATGCGGTCCTGGGGCGGATGGCGGCGCGGGTCGCGCACGAAGTCAACAATCCCCTCGAAGCCATCAAAATCTACATCGAGCCGTTGCGCAAACGCGTAGCCGACCTGCCCCAGGTGGACCGCGGCCTGGTGGTCATCGACCAGCAGGTGGAACGCATCGCCCGGCTGGTGCGCGGGCTGCTCGGTTTCGCCCGACAACGCGCACTTCTTCGTTCCTCGGTGGAGATCAGCGCGGTGATCCACACCGTCGCCGAACTGCTGCAGCCGCGCTTCGCCAAGCAGGGCAAACAGCTCTCCGTCACCGTGCCCGCCTGCCACGGGACCCTCGACGTGGACGGGATCCAGCAGGTGCTGCTCAATCTGCTCGACAATGCCCACGCCGCGATCCCTGCCGGCGGCTGGGTGCGGGTCGAGGGCACCGCGACTGCCGACCGGCTGACGCTGGACATCCGCGACAACGGGCCGGGCCTGGGCGCGGACCCCGAGGCGCTGTTCACCCCATTCACCACCAGCAAGCCCGAGGGCACCGGCCTGGGCCTGAACGTGGCGCGGCGCATTTGCGTCGCGCACGGCGGCAGCCTGACCGGCGCCAACCATCCCGACGGCGGCGCGGTGTTCACCGTGGTCCTGCACCTGGATAGCCATACCAACGGTGACGGAATCGTCGCTCACGATCCCAACCACCAACCACCAACCACCATCCACCAGTCGCCCCCATGATCATCTCCCTCATCGAGGACGATCTCGCCCTGCGCGAGGGCTTGGCCTTTGCCCTGACCGATGCCGGTCACGAGATCCTCCAGGGCGAGACCGTGGCGATGGCCCTGCGCCATGCCGAGCGCGCCGATGTGGTGCTCACCGACGTGGGCCTGGCCGAGGGCGACGACGCAGGCATCGCGGTGGTGCGCGCGGTCAAGCGTCACCACCCCATGGTCGAGGTGTTGGTGATGACCGGCCAGGGCTCGATCACCCAGGCGGTCGAGGCCATGCGCCTGGGGGCGCGCACCTATCTGCAAAAGCCCTTTCCCACCGCCGAGTTGATGCGCCTGCTTGGCGAGATCGAGCAGCTCAAGGGCCTGCGCCAGGGCATTTCCGGCCGTGGCGGCCTGATCGGAGCGAGCCGCACCATGCGCCGCATCTATGCCCAGATCGACATGGCCGCGGCCTGCGACCTGCCGGTGCTGATCCGGGGCGAGACCGGCACCGGTAAAGAGCTGGCGGCCCACGCCGTCCACGACCTCTCGAAACGCCAGGGGCGACCCTTCGTCGCCCTCAACTGCGCCGCGATCCCGCACGAACTGGCGGAAAGCGAGCTGTTCGGCCACGAGGCCGGCGCCTTCACCGGGGCCACCGCCAAGCGCCACGGCTGCTTCGTCCAGGCCAGCGGCGGCACGCTGTTTCTCGACGAGATCAACTCGCTGCCCCTCGCCTTGCAGCCCAAGCTGCTGCGCGTGCTGGAAAGCGGCGAGCTGCGCCCGGTCGGATCGAATCAGACGGTGCACACCGACGCGCGCATCATCAGCGCCACCAATGTCGACCTGGAGCACCTGCAGGACGGCAAGCATTTCCGCGAAGACCTCTATTTCCGTCTCGACGGCCTGCCGGTGATGATGCCGCCGCTGCGCGACCATCCCGAGGACATCCCCGCCATCGCCGCCATCATCCTGGAGCGCCTGCCCGTGGGCGAGCGGACCTGTTCCCTGGCGATGGACGCCATGGCCGCGCTGCTCGGCCAGACCTGGCCGGGCAATGTGCGCCAGCTCATGAACGTGGTCCGCCGCGCCGCCATGCTCGCCGCCGCCGACACCCCCGGCGATGGCCCCCTACTGATCCAGGCCGCGCACCTTGACCTGCCCGACCTGCTCCCCGTGCTGCCTTTCAAAGAAGCCCAAGACCGCGCCACCGACCAATGGGCCCGACGCACCGTCCAGGCCGCCCTGGTGCGCACCGGCGGGTCCATGGCCAAAGCTGCGGAACTGCTGCAAATGCACCGCTGCGCCATCTACCGCCTGGTCAAACGCCTCGACCTCCCGATCCCCGCCGGCGAACCCGCCGAGTAACCCTGGGAGCGCGGCCGGCCCGGCCGCTCGATTTTTTACATAAACCACAATACAACAACCATCTGCGGCCGAGCTGGCCGCGCTCCCAGGCGCGCCCCCAGACACCCGCGCAGGCGACTGGGACGGTCGCGCGCCCCCAGCGTTGTCCGGTTTCCAAAAGTTTCCGCGTCTTGATCGGCACATGGGCACCCCACCACCTTCCCGCCCCCGCCCGCGCCGCAGCGCCTTCACCCTCATCGAAATGGTGGTGGTCATCGGCATCATCGGCATCCTCATGGCGATGGGCATTCCCGGCATTGTATCGCAGATCAAACGTGCGGATTTGTATAATACGACGAATATTATTTCGACGCTGCATTCGTTCAGTGTCCAAAATGCGCGTACGTTCACCGCTGCGACGCCACCCACCGCCGTCTATCAACTGACCGTCAAGCAAGACAAAATTCTTTTCCTCAAGGACGGTGCAGCAATTCCCAGTTACGAGATCGGCAA
>JBILDK010000260.1:0-4623 GCA_044352625.1 Planctomycetota bacterium | reverse complement strand
TGGACGCCACCGACCTGCTGCGCCGGGTGGTGCTGGAGCACTACCCGAGCCGGTTGGTGCCGGGCTCGCCGGGGGCGGTGTATCTGGAAGGGGCGAATCACGGACAGGCACAAATTGACCCTTTATAGGTCCGTAAGGACCATATACTCACCAGCATGCCCCTCCCCCGCCGATTGCTGGTCGATGATGCCCGTCGTGGTGCGTTCCATCTGATCTCGCGCTGCGTGCGCCGGGCGTATCTGTGCGGGGATGCGGCCGAACACCGGCGCGCGTGGGTGCGCGATCTCCTGCGGCAGGCGGCGGGGGCATTTGCGGTGGATGTGCTGGCCTACGCGGTGATGAGCAATCATCTGCACGTGGTGGTGCGGACGGATCCCGACCGGGTGAACGGGTGGAGTGCTGACGAGGTGGCGGCGCGGTGGGCGGCAGCGCACCCCCGACTCGGCCGGGATGGGTCGGTGATCCCCTGGAGCAGCGCCGAGATCGCTACGCGTGCGGCAGATGTCGGCTGGGTCGCCAAGGCCCGGTTGCGGCTGCGCTCGCTGTCGTGGTTCATGAAAGCGGTGAAGGAACAATTGTCGCGCCGCGCCAACCGCGAGGACCGCTGCACCGGTGCCTTCTGGGAGGGCCGCTTCCGCAGCGTGGCGCTGCTGGACCAGGCGGCGGTGATCGCCGCCATGGCCTACGTGGACCTCAACCCGATTCGCGCGCGTTTGGCGGATCGGCCGGAAACCAGCGATTTCACCAGCATTCAGGAGCGCTGCCAGGCGCGGCAATCCAACCGTGCGGCGCGATCGCGGACTCCTGCACCGACGCCCGAGCCGTTGCCCCTGCCGCTGATCCCCATGCCCACCGCCGATGAAGCCGGGCTGTGGATTGCGCCGATCCTGGCAGCCACGGTGGACATCCCCATCGGCGCGCCGCTGACCCCGTTCATCACGCTCGACGATTACCTGACCCTGGTGGACACCACCGGCCGGATCGTGTGCGAGGGCAAGCGCGGAGCGATCCCCGCTTCCCTCGCGCCGATCCTGGAGCGGTTGCGATTGGATCTTGATGGCTGGCTGGACCTCATGGCCCACGGCGGACACCTCGGCCACGGAGCCATCGGCGCCCTGGCGAGCCGCGCACGTGAAGCGCTACGCCGGGGTGCCCGGTGGATCGTGGATCGCACGGTGGGCCTGTATCAGGCCGATCGAATGCGACCGGCGACTGCCTGAGCCACGATAGCGCAAGACGCCAACGTCAGCGACCGAGAGGTTGCCGAGGGGGCGTTGAAGAATCTTGTTCAAACGCGCCTATGTACCCATTCGTGAGCGGCGAAGATCCCCAGGTGTGGTCCTCCGGCGTTCGCAGCGGACGGTGGAGGCTTGTTAACTTTTCAGAAAGAGATGTGTGCCTGTCCACCGGCGAGGAAGAGAGGGCAAATCAGGGTCTGCTCAGGGCTTCAGTAATCGCCTTGGACAGCTCGGTGAGCTGGAACGGCTTCTGGATGAAGCCGCGAGCCCCGAGGTCGAGCAGCGACTGAACTTCGCCATTGAGGCTGTGGCCCGAGGCGACGAGCACGCGCAGGCCGGGGTTGCGTGCGCGCAGGGCGAGGAAGGCATCGCGACCGCCCATCCGGGGCATGATCATGTCCAGGATGACCAGGTCGAAGGCTGTTCCACCCTGGCACAGCGTCAAGGCGGCCTCGGCATCGGCGCAGGTGACGCAGACATGGCCGAGGCTGTGCAGCGTCGCTTCGAGCAGGTCGCGTACCACCGGCTCATCATCGATCGCCAGGATGCGGCAGGCGACCGCGGCAGGATCGGCGGCATTGATGACCGGGGTTGCCGCCGGTGGCGCGTCAAGCAACGGGAGCAGCAGGGTGAAGGTGCTGCCGCGGCCTGGATGGCTATCCACGGCGATGGCGCCCCCGTGGTTCTTGATCACACCATACACCGCAGCGAGCCCGAGGCCGGTACCCTTGCCTGCCGTCTTGGTGGTGAAGAACGGCTCGAACAGCCGTCGCCTGGTCGCCGTATCCATGCCGCAGCCGGTATCGCCCACGGCGATCGCGACGAAGGTGCCGGCGGCATTGCCGAACCCGCCGCTGTCCTCCGGGAGGGTGGTCTGGCGGGTGGTGAAGCGCAGCTCGCCGCCCCCCGGCATGGCATCACGGGCATTGAGCGCGAGATTGAGCAGCGCGTGGTGCAACTGTCCGGCGTCGCCCAGGGTCAGGCACGGGGTGTCGGCGTCCTCATGGATGATGACGATGCGCGGGTCGATGCTGCGATGCAGCAGTTCGACCACCTCGCTGATGGTGCGTCGCAGGTCGGTGGGCGCACGCCGCGTCTGACCCTTGCGCGCAAAGGCGAGCAATTGGCGGGTGAGGTCGGCGGAACGTTGCGCTGCGCCAAGGATGTGTTCGGCCCAACCGCGCTGCCGGGGATTGTCGAGGGCGTTGCGCAGCAATTCGGCGTAGCCCGAGATCCCGGTGAGCTGGTTGTTGAAGTCGTGGGCGATGCCTCCGGCGAGCTGGCCGATGGCGGTCATCTTCTCGCTCTGGTGGAGTTGTTCCTGCATGCGGACGCGCTCGCGGACGTCGCGGAAGATGCCCATGAGCAGCGCCTGGCCGTTGGGCAGGGCAACCAGGCTGCTGTTGATCTCGACCGGGATCTGGCTGCCGTCCTGATACAGCACATGGGTGTCGACATGGCCGGTATTGCCGCCGCGGGCGTGATGCGCGAACTCCTCACGCAGTGCGTCGCGCAATTCCGGAGGATGAAGCTGCGACTGGTGCTGCCCGATCAGGTCGCTGCGTGGCCGGCCAAGCAACACTTCGGCCTGGGGATTCACATCCAGCAGGGTGCCGGTCACCGGATCCGCCAACAGGATCGCATCGCGCGCCCCGTGAAAGATGGCCTCAAGCCGCAGCTTTGATTCGCTGGCCAGGGCCTCGGCGCGTTTGCGCTCGGTGATGTTGACAAAGGCGGCGACGAAGTGGTCGGGCCGATACTGGTAGCCGACCACGTCGTACCACTGGCTATTGGCGGCGAGGAAGCGTTCGAAGCGGATGCTTTCGCCGCTCCGGGCGACCCGGGCGAAGGTCCCGATCCAGTCGAAAGGATCGCGTTCGATTCCGGGGAAAGCTTGGAGCACGGTCTTGCCGCGTGGGTCGACGCCGGTCAGGGCGACATACGTGCCGTTGGCGTCAAGAAAGCGATAGTCGATCGCCTTTCCCGTCGCGTCATAGATCATCTCGTGGTAGGCCACCCCGATGGGGCCTTGTTCGAACAGGGCGCGGAATTTCCATTCGGTCTCGCGCATCGCCTGCTGCGCCTGGCGCGTCTCGGTGAGATCGGCGAAGGTGATCATCACCCCGTCGACCTCGTCACTCAGGGTGCGGTAGGGCTGCATGCGCAGGCTGTACCAGCGGCCAGCGGTGGTCAGCACGTCGCGCTCGCTGGGGATCAGCGTGTCGAGCACCGCCTGCACGTCGCTGCCCAGGCGGTCGTAGCCCATCAGATTGGTGACGAGATGCCCCAGGGGCCGGCCGACATCCCCGGGGATCAGGTTGATGAGCACGCTGGCGGACGGGGTGAAGCGCAACAGGCGCAGGTGGCGGTCCACCAGCACGGTGCCGATACCCGTACCCGCCAGCAGGTTGTTCATGTCGGTGTTGGCCCGGGTCAGGTCCGCGACCTTGGTCTGCAACTCGGTGTTGACCGTGGCCAACTCCTCGTTGACCGACTGCATTTCCTCGTTGGCGGACTTGAGCTCCTCGGTCGAGCTTTCCAGCTCCTCGTTGGCGAGCTTGAGACAGGCGTCCCTGCTGCGCAGCTCCTGCATCAGGGCGGCGATGCGGCTGGCGTTGTCAGCCTCTGGTCCGGTGGCCGTCTGCAGCTGCGCCGCGACTGCGCCGGGCTCGGCCACCGCCAGGACGACCAGATACAGTGGGGCCTCGGGCGAGGCGAGGGGGCCGGTGGTCAGGGGCAGGACGCTGAGGTCAACCAGCGTGAAATGACCATTGGTGCGGACGCTGATCCCCGGCCGGCTGGCCGGGGTGCGTGTCGCCACCGCAGCGTGCAGCGCGGTGACCAGATCCGGGCGCAGACCCTCGCGCGCCATCCTGACAATATTGCTGATCCCGCTATGGCCGGGGGCCGGTTCCAGGAACAGGCCGGTGCGGCCGTGCAGATACAGGATATCGCCCTGGGCGTTGACCAGTGCGGCGCATGGGCCGAGGTGCAGGAGGAGCGCCTGTTCGGTGACCTCGCGCAGCAACTGTTCGACCGGGTAGGCGCTCTTGGCGCTGCCCACGGGCAGGGCGGCGGCCGGGGCGATGAAGCCGCCGAGGGCGGCGCGCTGCAGGCCCAGGGCGTCCTCCTTGCGCTGGAACAGTTTGCTGCCGCGGTCCAGGGTGGAGAACAGGTCGTCGCTCTCACCGATGCCCTCGGCGGAGCCTAGAAACAGCCAGCCCCCGGGGTTGAGCGCGTAGTGGAACCGCGGGATGAGGCGCTTCTGCAGGCTCGCGTCGAAATAGATCAGGAGATTGCGACAGACGATCAGGTCGAGCTTGGAAAAAGGCGGGTCCTGGATCGCGTCCTGCTCGGAAAAAACCACCACGCTGCGCACCGCCTT
>JBILDK010000259.1:0-4661 GCA_044352625.1 Planctomycetota bacterium | reverse complement strand
ACCAACCACTAACCATCAACCACCAACCACGTTTTTTAGGATCAGGGTTTAAACGCGCGCAGCGAGATCGAGCTGTGGCTGCTGGGTTCGCGGCGGATGCCGAGGAAGCGTTGCACCCAGGCGTTGTCGCTGGCGCTGACTTCATCAGGGGTGCCCATGGCGACGATGCGGCCCTGTTCGAGCATGATGATGCGGTCGGCTACGGCGAAAGCGCTGCGGATATCGTGGGTCACCATCACTGAGGTGATGCCGTGGCGCTCCTGCAGGTCGAGAATAATACGGTCGATGACGTCTGTGGTCATCGGATCGAGCCCGGTGGTGGGCTCGTCGTAGAGGATGATGCGCGGCTTATCGATGATCGCGCGGGCCAGCCCGACGCGCTTCTGCATGCCACCCGACAATTCGCTGGGCACCTGGTCGATGGCATGGGCCAGGCCCACCGCGTCCAGCGCCTCGACCACCCGGGCGCGGATTTCGGCCTCGGGCTGGCGGCGCTGGTACAAGGGAAACCCAACGTTTTCACACACACTCAGGGAATCGAACAGCGCCGATCCCTGGAACAAGTAGCCGAGATCACTGCGCGCTTTGAGGCGCCCCCGTTCAGCGAGCGCATGCAGGTCGCACCCGAAGACTTCGACCTTTCCCGCGTCGGGGTCGAGCAGGGCGATGATGGTCTTGAGCAGGACGCTTTTGCCCGTTCCGGATCGGCCGAGCACGGCCACGGTCTCGCCTTGGGTCACCGTGAATGAGATGCCGTCAAGCACCGGTCTGCCGCCAAAGCCTTTGTGCAGGTCGGTGACGGTGATGGCGGGGGTGGTCATGCCTCGAGGCTTTCTGCCAGCAGTTCATCAAGGATGTGGTCCGGCGCATTGAGGTCTGGTCGCAGCAGGGTCAGCACCGGATGACCAGCATCGAGTTTGGCGGCGTCACTGGTGTCGCCGGGCGGTACCGTCCACACCCCATCCAGGCGCCAGCCCGCGCGCACGCCCTCGCTGCGCCGTGTGCGGCGGTAGGTCTCGTGGAATCCGGCGAGGCCGTGGGGCGCGGTGCAGGTTGGGCGCCACGCGGTGGCCGGTGCAGCCGGCAGGTTGAGGTTGACCACCCGGCCGGCCAGGGCCTCACTCCGCTCCAGCAGGCGCACCGCCCACGCTGCGGCGAAGGCCGCGCCATCGGCGTGATCCACCACGCCGTGCTGACGCGACACCGCCAGTGCGGCATGGCCCGCCACGGCGGCCTCCAGCGCGGCACCCAGCGTGCCGCTGTACAGGATTGAGCGTCCGGCGTTGGGGCCGGAGTTGATTCCGCTCACCACCAGTCGCGGCGGTTGCGGGCAGATGCGGTCGAGGGCCAGTTTGGTGCAATCAGTGGGGGTGCCGTCCACGGCAAAGCCGCAGAAACCCTCTTCGCTGCGGAAGGTGGTGGTCAGGGCGCGGTCAAGGGTGATGGCGTGGCTCTGGCCGCTGCGTTCGGTGGCCGGCGCAACCACCAGCACGGGCAGTCCGGTGACCTGGCGCAGGGCGTGGTAGAGGGCGCGCAATCCCGGGGCATCGATGCCGTCGTCATTGACCAGCAGGATCACGCGACCTCCAGCCACATGGCCAGCACCGCCCGGGTCACCGGGGTCAGGCTGGCACCGTCAGCCAGGGCGTCGCGCACCGCGGTCGCCGTGGCGGGCACGGTCCACAGCTGGCCATGCTCGGCCGCGTCGAGACGAGCTGCGAGCGCCGTCCGGTCGAGCCGCGTGGTGACCAGCACGATGAGCTCTGGTTGGCGCAGGGTGAGGTCCTCGACCAGGGCTAGGATCAGGGGATTGCCGCAGTCAGCGAGGGCTAGGCCGATCTCCTCGGCGAGTTCGCGGCGCAGTTCGCCCACCACGTCGATGCACCCCGGATCGCAGGTCCCGCCGAAGGGATGGGCACGACCCGGATAGAGCGCGACCTGTTGCGAGCGCATGCCGAACACCAGGTGGCCGTCGGCGGCGAGCAGCGCGGCGCTGGTGCCGAGGGGGTCGGACATTGCAGCGCGACCATGCCTCTCGACCCATTCGGGATGGGCGGCGTTGCTGCCGATGAAGGCTCGATAGCCAGTGGTCCCCAGGTGCAGATGCAGCGAGCCGTCCACCACCATCCATTGATCGAGCCGGGCGATGGGGCCGTCAAACAGGTTGACGCCAGGGCGCTGTGCTGCGCTCCAGGCTGCTGCAACCGCAGGTTCAAGGGCGGGGGGGATGACGTGGCGGGGGCCATCGGCGCGGACCACCAGTTGTGCTGCAGTCCACGGACCACGGGCCAGGATGGCGAAGCCCTCGTCCTGGCTCACCGGCGGTCCCACCAGGTCAGCATCGCCGCGCCGATGCACAGGCAGGGCATCACCGCCACCAGCAAAGCGAGCACCACCAGCAGGCCCTGGTCGGTGGCACGGACCTGGAAGGCGGCGACTTCGGCCTCGGGGATGTCGCTGCCGGCGGTGCGCCGCGCCAGCCACTCGCTGCACGAAACGAGGAAACGCGCATTGGCGTACTGCACCTGAGAGAGCACCGCATCGCTCGCTGCCTGGCGGCTGCCCCACACGATCAGGCGACCGCCCATGCCGGCACGTACGCTGCTGTCGGCCGGTTGATACTCGAGGGCCAGGGCCACCAGGCGCGGATCGGCCTCGGCCAGACCCTTGGGCGTGGCCAGAGGCGCTGCGCGGGACTTGGTCCACACATCACCGGGGGCGGTGAACAATAGCGGTTGGGGCTCGAATAGCGGCGTGCCCATGCTGACAAAGGCGGCCGCGAGGTCGCTGCCACCCTGGCCCACGGTGGCAGGATGGATGGGCAGCAGCGGCGCGGTCCACGGGAACAGCAGACGCAGATCGCTGCCCGCCAGGTTGCGGCTCGCGGGGTGCTGGGGATTGGCCGCGGTGATGGCGAGGTTGTGGTTGGGGAATTCGAGTTCCTGGCCGGCTATATAGTTGCGAAAACTCACCGCGATGGTGGGTGCTTCACAGGCCGCATCGGGGGCGAACAGGCCACGCAGATCCTTGGGCCTGGCGGCCTCGCTGAGCACCCCGCGGCGGCGCAACCAGGCGCCGAGGTCAGTCGGACAACGGTCGTCGGTGAGGAGCAGCAGCCCGCCGCCATCAGTGAGGTGCTGGTCGAGCAGGCGCAGGTCGCGTTCCCCCAGCGGGGCGGTGGGGCCCGCCACCACCAGCAGGGCTTCGGCGGGCGGATCGGCGGCGCGTTCCGGGCCGACGGTGCCCACCGCAAATCCCGAAAGCGTCAGCAGGTGCGCGAGCTGATCGTTGCCGTCTGCCAGACCGCCCCGCGAACGCAGCTCGCCGTGGCCTTGCAGCAGCAGCGCCGGGGTCGGCTTGGCGCTGGCCAGGGTGAGCAGCGCCCCGCCCACGTCGCGTTGCAGGAACAGCCGGCTGGCATCATTGAGCGCCAGGCGGAAGACCCGCTCGCCTCGCACCACGTACAAGGAGCCCGGAATGGCCTCCCGGTGGCGCTCAGCGAACTCGGCCATGAGCGGCTTCTGCAACTCGGGATCAATGTGGCGGAAGGCGACCCGTGGGGTCAGCGCGTCGATGCGTTCAAGGACGCTGCGTACCGCGGCAAAGCGCGACTCCTCGCCGCCGCTCCAGATCGCCACCAGCTCGACCGGCTCCTGTTGCTGGCGCACCAGCGCCTCCAGGCGCGGGCTGAGGGTGAATCGGCGATCGGCGCTGAGGTCAAGCAGTGCTTTCGAGCGGTCCGCAGCAGCCACCAGCACCGCTAGTACCACCAGCACCAGGACGGTGCGCCCGCCGAGGTTTCCGAAGCGCCGCCACCACCGCCCCTTGATCGCGTCAGCCATGGATCCTCCGCGCGCTCAGGGCGGCGTGACTCATGGTCAGCGCGGCGACGGTCAGGGCCAGAAACCAGGTGACGCTGCCCAGGCGTACCTCACCGTCGAAGAACGGCCCTGAGCGGCTGGTCAGGCCCATGGTTTGGCCCAGAGCGCCATACCAGCCCTGGTTGCCCAGGGCACCGAGCATGATCAGCACCGCGATGGCGGCAAAGGTGATGACGTAGGCGACAATGGCGCTGTCGACCAGCAGGCTGATCCACACCCCCAGGGCGGCAAACAGCGCACATGCCAGCACCAGACCGAGGTAGCCGGCGGCGAGATGCGCCCCGTGGACCTCGCTGACGAAGAGCAGGGTCAGGGGCTGGACCGCGGTGGCCGCCACCAGGCTGAGCAGCACCGCGAAGGCGGCGGCGAACTTGCCCAGCACCAGTTGCCATTCCCGGATCGGCACGGTCAGGAGCAGCTGCATCGAACCCTGGGCGCGCTCCTGGGTGAAGCTGCCCATGGTCACCGCTGGGGCGAGCAGCACGAGAAAGAAGATGCCGTACGAGAACGAGGTGGCAAACAGCGGCAGCGACGACCCTGGCGTGTTGTGCCACTGGTACAGGCTCATCATGAACACACCGTTCACCAGGAGCGTCCAGCACGCCAACACCAGCCAGGCCATGGGCGCGGTAAAGGCCGCAAGCAGGTCGCGCCGGCAGATGGCCCAGACGATGTTCATGGGTGGGCCTGCGGCCGTGGTTGGTGGTTGGTGGTTAGTGGTTGGGCGACAGCCGGTGCAATCCATGCGGCGTCGCCGTCGCGCATGGCATCAACCACCAA
>JBILDK010000258.1:0-4684 GCA_044352625.1 Planctomycetota bacterium | reverse complement strand
TCAGGAACCTCGGACTAACCACCAACCACGTTTTTCGGGTTGATCGCACGAGCGCCCACCAGCGGGTGATCCTGCCGAACGACGCTCCGGCTTAACGGGATGCGCCGGTGCGGAAACGAGCCAAAATGCCCCGCAACTCATCAGCGAGCTGCGCCAGGGTCCGCGAGGCCGCTGCGGTTTCCCCGGCGGTACCGGTGGTGGCATTGGCGATATCAGCGACCGCCGTGATGCTGACGGCAATGCTACGGGTCTGGGCAGCCGCCTCGACCATGCTGTGCGAAAGGCTGCCGGTAGTCGCAGCCTGCTCCTCTACCGCCGCCGCGATGGCGGTCTGATACCTGGCGATCTCGGCGATGGTGCCCGCGATCTTGGCGGTCGCAGCACACGCCTCTGCGCTGGTCGTCTGTACTGCGGCGATACGGCGTTGAATGTCCACCGCAGCGGCGGCGGTCTTGGTGGCGAGTTCCTTCACCTCGCTGGCGACCACGGCGAAACCTCTGCCAGCATCACCCGCCTGAGCGGCTTCGATGGAGGCATTGAGCGCCAGCAGATTGGTACGCGAGGCGATGTTCGAGATCAAGCCGACAATGGTGCTGATCTCGGCACTGTCCTGGGCCAAGCGTTCGGCGATCCGTCCGGTTGCGCCCGCATCCTGCACGCCCTGGTCGGCGACGGCCGCCGCCGAGGTGGTATTATGCGCGATCTCGGCGATGCTGGTGCTCAACTGCCCGAGACCGGCGGTGACGGTCTGGACTCCCGTATCCAACCGGGCGGCGGCGGAGGAGGTCGCCACCGCCTGCTCGGCAGTGGAATTGGCCTGCTCGCCCATGTGTTGGCTGACCCGGTTGAGCTGCTCCGAGGCCGTGGTCAGGGTTGCGGCATTCCCGGCGATTTTATCGAATGAATCGCACAGTCCGGTAAGGGTCTGGTTGAGGTCCTGGCCCATGGCGCCCAGCTCATCGCGAGCCGCGTCGGTCTGCCGGCAGGTGAAATCACCCCCGGACACCATAGTGATCACCCGGCGATTGGCGTCGATCCGTCGCGCCAGCATGCGCCCAAAAAACCATGACAACGCGAAACCCAGCATCGTCCCCGCCGCCATGGCCACCAGGGTGAGGGTGCGGATCTCGCGATTGCCGCGATCGACCTGGCCGGCAGCCTCTTCGACCATCTGACGTGAGGCGGTGAGCTGTTCGCTGGTCGTGAGCACCACGGCGCTCGTCTCCAGAATCGTGGCGAGGATCGCCTCAGACTCCCCCTGCGCCGCCTGAACCGCCCGCTCGATGGCGATCCCGTTATCCTGCAGCACCTGGGCGATGCCCACCTTGCGGCGACGGGCGTCGAGACTGTGTTTGTTGCCGGCGACGCGGTCCTCATCGATATAGGCATCCACCGCCGCCTCGGCGGCGGCGCAGTAACCGTCCAACATCGGGCGCAGAGCCGTGGCCTGAGCAGCATCGATGGCGGCATAGTCGGCCAGCGTCGCGTACAGCGCCTTCTTGCTCGCCTTGGCTCGTAGTTGCGATTCGTTCTGCAGACTCAGGGCAAGATCGGCAGACCAGTAACCAAATTCTTCAAGCTGCTTTTGCAGACGCTGGATGAGCGCCTGGGCTTGCTGATGCTGCATGAGCCGCTGAACGATGGCGGGCTGGTTGACGGACAACAGGCGCTGCTGATCCCGGGCGCCAGCCTCCAGAGACGTGATGAGTCCTCCCTGGCCGCTGATCGCGACACCCTGACGGCTGATGGCCTTGCCGTTGTGGCTCACGGTGTAGATGACCGCGAGCAACAACCCGGCAAAGACCAACAGGGTCAGCGCGTTGGGCACCAGGATCTTGACGAAGATCGGCTGATGCTTCAAGCGGACCACCTCGTCCAGCCTGTGCCAACGAGACATGATCTACTTGCTCGCCTCTAGCAGCTTGTCCACTTCAGCCTGGACCTGCTCATAACGGGCATTGGCCGCCACCACCAGCTTGTCGATCTGGGCGCGATGCTGCTCGTACAGCGGGAGGAGTTCCTGGCGGGCGATGCGCTTGGCGTCGGCCACCTTGCCAGCTTTGATGGCGGGCAGGAAAGTCTCGTTCCGGACCTTGTAGAAGGCTTTGGCTGGCGTGCAGGTTCCATTGATCATCAGATCCTTGATGCCCGCTTGCGCCGGGGTTTCGCTGGACAGGTCCACCGTCCACGCAGCGATGCGCTCTGCGTACCCGGCCATTTCTCCCTTGTCGCTCTGTCCGGATTCGAGCTGGCGTCCGTTTTCCTGCAGGCCATCAAGAATCGACTGCTCATCAGGGCTGACCGCTCCATCGACCAGGGCCACCTCGCATTCATCGATCTGCTGGAGCACCGTGAGGTAGGACTCAATGATGTATGCTGGCGGCGGCAGGATGTCTGAGACCAGGTCCTTCATGAGAATGACCTTGGTGTAGAGCGGACTCTTGATGCGGATCTCGGCCGCAGCCACATCGGCACCAGACAACTTGGCTGCGACCTCGGCCTCGATTTTCTCGGTTAAGCGCCGCGCCCTGGTGACCACCGCGTCGATGGCGCCACGGTGCTCCTGGTAGAGCGACTTCAATTCACTGCGCGCCAGCGCCTTGGCCTCCGCCACCTTGCCGGCGCGCAACAAGGGCTCGAGAGTCTCGTCGCGCACCGCGAAGTAGCGTGTGGCAGGTTCGGCTGATTTGACCGTCAGCAGCTTCTTGATCAGTTTCTCATCCGGCGTGCTGTCGGAGAGATCCTTCTTCCACACCTCGATGCGCTCGTAGTAACCGGGGAAGGCGCCAGGTGAGCCGTCTTTGAGTTTGCGTCCGTAGGCGATGAACGCCTCGATGTCGCTGGCCTCTGTCACATCCAGCGCACCATCCATCATCGCCGTTTCGAGTCGGTCGATGGCGCGCAACACCGTGAGGTGTGACTCAATGATGTACGCCGGCGGCGGCAGGATGTCGGCCACCACGTCCTTCATCTGCACCAGGGATCGGTAGTATGGCCCATTGATGGCCAGGTCCTTGTCAAGCTTGGTCAGCTCGGCCGAGGCGAGTTGGCAGGACACGGCAGCGGCTGCGACTGCAGCCACGAGGAAATGGTTCATGCATCCTCCGGTTGGTAGATTACCCCATAATATCTAGGTGTTACCTCTATTCGCAAGTCCTCAGTTACAGACCAAACGTGATTACTGGGCTTGCATCCGGTGGCGCTCAGTCGCACAAGCCGGTGCCATCGTGCTGAACCCGGTGACTGACGCGGCCCCTATCCCAGCGCGTCGCGCAGTGCTGCGACCACCGGCCAGAGCAAACCGAGGATAAGACAGGCGCCGACGCACATCGCCACCACGGCGAGGGCTGCATGCGGCGGTTCGGCGGCGGGCTTGATCTCGCCACCCTCGACCGCCACCGCGCGCACCACGCGCAGATACGGGACGACGCTGAGCACGGAATTGACCAACAGCACTACCGCGGCAGCAATCAACCACGGGCGGCCACCGTCGGCGAAGCCCGCGTCAGCCACGGCGCGCAGCACGGTCCACTTGGCGGTGAAACCGGCCAGTGGCGGAATGCCGGCGAGGGCGAAGACGCACACGGCGAGGCCGATGACTGCCAGGGGCTCGGCCTTCCACGAGCCGGCGAGGGCGCCGAGGTCGGATGAGCCGGTGCGGTTCTCAATCAGCATCAGGGCGAGGAACGCGCCAAGATTCATGAACAGGTAGGCGAGCAGGTAGAAGCCTACCGCGCCGATGGCGCCGTGGGCGGGCCACGCAGCAAGGGCGAGCAGCAGGTAGCCGCCGTGGGCCACGCCGCTGAAGGCGAGGATGCGCTTGGCATTGCGCTGGGCGAGGGCGGTGAGGTTGCCCACGGTCATGGTGAGCAGGGCGAGGCCGGCGATCACCGGGGTCACGCGGTCGGCGGCGAACAGGCCGGAACCAGCCGGTATCAGCGTGGCGAGCACATGCACTGCGGCGGCGGCGCCGGCAATCTTGGGAATCACCGACAATGCGGCGGCGGAGAGGGTCGGCGCACCTTCGTACACGTCGGGGCTGTAGAGGTGGAACGGCACCAACGCCAGCTTGTAGGCCAGGCCGCAGGCAAGCAGCAGCACCGGGGCGATGGCAATGGCGGGGGCCTCGGGCCGGGCCAGGGCGGTGCCGATGGCGACGAGGTCGAGGCTGCCGGCAAGGCCGTAGAGGTAGCTCATGCCGAACAGGGTCAGGGCGCTGGCCAGGGCGCCGAACATGACGTACTTCATGCCCGCCTCGGCGGCGTGGCGGTCGCGGGCCTTGAGTCCCGCCAGGCAGTAGCCGGTGAGGCTGAGGAATTCGAGGCCGAGATAGAGGCTGAGCAGATTCGTTGCACCAGCAAAAACGCAGCCGCCCAGGCCCAGGCCGAGGAGCAGCACCGCGTATTCGCCGGCTCCGTGGCCACGCAGCTCGCGCGACGAGGGCATGGCGATGAGCAGCAGGGCGGTGGCGGCAAGCACGCCGACGCGGGCGGCAGCGGCCACCGCATCGACCGCGAACAGCGGACCAGCCGAACCGATGGCACCATTGAGCCACTGCCCGGCGGCAAGGCCGCAGGCAAGCAGGGCGAACAGGGCGCAGGTCCAGGCGACGGTGCGCTTGTCGCGCACCAGGACATCGACCGCGATGGCCACGATGGTGCCGACGGACAGCACCAGTTCGGGC
>JBILDK010000257.1:0-4709 GCA_044352625.1 Planctomycetota bacterium | reverse complement strand
GTGGTGGATGGAGACCGTCGCCCCGGTCATGGTGGAAAGTCTCAACAACCAGACCTTCCAGATGGAGCTGGTGCCACGCGGTTCGCTGTGCCTGCGAATGCTGCTCGGCCATGAGTTCATCGCCGACCAGGAGGCCCTCACCGGACTTCACGTCAACCTCTATGCCGGCAACGCGCTGATCGCGGGCGCCGCCACCGACTTCGTCCCGGCACGCATTCCGCCGGCCTCGGTCGCGGCGCCGGCGGACGGCCCGGATCTGGCGGCGCTGGCCTACGGCAGCGCCCTCAGCGGTGGCGAGAACCGCTTCACCGCCGTCATGCCCATGGCTTCTGATGGCACCCAGGCCGGGTCCCTCGCCCTGCTCATGTCCCAGTCAGGCATGCGTCAGAGTCTGCGCTGGACCGCCATCCTCACCGGGCTGGCCGGAATCGCCGCTGCGCTTGCGGCGCTGGTGCTCGGATGGTGGATGTCGCGGGCGATCACCGGGCCGCTACTGCATACCGTCGCGGTGCTGCGCGCCATGGCGGCGGGCAATACCACCCGGCGTCTGCCCGAGACCGGCCCACGCGAACTGGTGGATCTGGCGCAGGCGGTGAACGCCACGGTGGATGGCATGCAGGCAACGCTCAATCGCACCAGCGGCATCGCAGGCACGCTCAATCAGGATGCCGCCAGCCTGGGCAGTGCTGCCGCCCTTGCCGCCGAGGCCGCCCAGCGCATCGCCCAAACGAGCAGTGCGGTGGCGTCCCAGGCCAGCCACGTGTCCTCCGCCGCCCAATCGGTGGCAACCGCTTCCAGCGAGATGTCGGCCTCCATTCAGGAGATCGCACGCAATTCAGCCGAGGCCAGCATGGTGGCCACCGAGGCGGTGGCGACCGCCGGAACTGCGCAGGCCGCTGTCAGCCGCCTGGGGCAGTCGAGCCGTGACATCGGCGCCGTGGTCCAGACCATCGCCGCCATCGCCGCGCGCACCAATCTGCTGGCGCTCAACGCCACCATCGAGGCGGCCCACGCCGGTGAGGTGGGGAAGGGGTTCGCCGTGGTCGCCTCCGAGGTCAAGACCTTGGCGGGTCAGGCGGCCCAGGCCGCCGAGGATGTGGCCAAGCGCATCCAGGGATTGAAGGACGATGCCGCTTGCGCCGAGGAGGGCATCGCCCACATCGCCACCGTGGTGCGCCGAATCAATGATATGCAGAGCTCCGTGGCGAGCGCGGTCGAGCAGCAGGCGGCCACCACCGGCGAGATTAACCAGGGGGCCGAAGGCGCCTCACGCGGGGCCGGGAGCATCGCCAGTGCCATCTCCAGCATCGCCACCGACGCTGGTGCCGGTCGCGATGGCGCCGCCCAGACCCAACAAGCGGCCAGCCGTCTGTTGACCCTTGCGGGGGCCTTGCGCACCGTGGCCGAAGGCCGCGAGGCGAAGGCGGACTGATCACCTCTTGCGCATAACCGGCGTGCTGACCGGGCAGTGTTCGCACCCGCAGGCGGTGCGCGGGCGGCGCAGACGGCGGATCACCAGGTAGGCGGCGGCCAGCGCCAGGATTGCGAGGACTGCCCACTCCTGGCCGTTCATGGCCACACCAAGAGAGCGAGACGATAGGCGGCGAACGACATCACCCAGGCAAGCAGGTTCATGCCTGCCAACTGGGCCAGGGGCCAGGTCCAGCCGCCGGTCTCGCGGCGCACGATGGCCAGGGTGCTCATGCACTGCATGGCGATAACGAACCACACCAGCAGGCTGATGGCCACAGCCGGGGTCCACACCGGAGTCCCATCGAGGCGCCGGTCGTCGGCCATGGCCTGTTCGAGGGGGGCGCTCTCATCACCCGGGTCGCCGATGCCATAGACCGTGCCCAAGGTGGCGACGAAGACCTCGCGGGCGGCGAAGGCTCCGACCAGGCCGACGCCCATCTTCCAGTCGAAGCCCAGGGGGGCGATCAGCGGTTCGATGGCGTGGCCGAGGCGTCCGGCAGCGCTGTGGGCGAGCTGGGCGCCGGCCAGGGCCTGTTCGGGATCGTGCCCCGCGCTCACCGCGCTGGTGCTGACCGCAGCGGCCTGCGCGTCAGGCAGACGCGGATAATAGGCCAGAGCCCAGAGCAGGATCGTGATCGCGACGATGATCGATCCAGCGCGACGGATGAAGGCCCAGGTGTTGAACCACACGGTGCGCGTCACCGCCCCGACCTGGGGCACCTGATAGGTCGGAAGTTCGAGAATGAAGGGCGAGGACGGGCCGCTCCGGCCGAGCAGTCGGGTGGCAAGCCAGGCCACCACCGCCGCCACGGCGATGCCGAGCAGATAGCAGGCAAGCAGGATGCCGGCCTTGCCCAGCGCTCCCCACGAGGCGAAGAATGCGCCGATGAGCAGGCCATAGACCGGCAAGCGGGCGGCACAGCTCATGAAGGGGGCGATGAGAATGGTGGCCAGGCGTTCGCGCGGGCTGGAGATGGTGCGCGTGGCCATGATCCCGGGGATGGCGCAGGCGAAGGACGAGAGCAGCGGGATGAAGCTGCGCCCATGCAGGCCGACCCCGGCGAGCAGGCGGTCCATCAGGAACGCGGCGCGGGCCAAGTAGCCGCTGTCTTCCAGGATGCCCAAAAACAGGAAGAGCAGCGCGATCTGGGGTACGAACACCATGACCCCGCCGACGCCGGCGATCACCCCGTCAAGCAGCAGCGAGCGCAGCGGGCCTTCCCCAAGATGGCTGCCGATCAGGCCTCCGAGGCCGGCAAACAGCGATTCGATCGCGCCCATCAACGGATCAGCGACCACGAACAGGGCGAGAAACAGCCCGGCCATGATCGCGGTGAACATCACCAGACCCCAGACGCGGTGCACCAATACGCCATCGACCCGCTCGGTCAGGGTTGGGCGTGGACTGGGATTGCGCGTCACTGCCGCTGCGACCACGGTGTCGATCCAGGCGTAGCGGGCGGCGATATCGGTCTCGACCGGATCATCCCCGCCTGCCGGAGGCAGACTCAGCGGAACGGGCACCGCGCCGCCATCGATGAGCGCTTCGCGCAGCGCCGCCAGGCCCTCGCCGGTGCGCGCCCTCACCGGCACCACCGGGACGCCGAGGCGCGCGGCCAGCACCGCGGCATCAACCAAGTCGCCACGGGCCCGGGCGATGTCGGTCATGGTCAGGGCGACCACCAGTGGGCGGCCCAGTTCCGCCAGTTGACTGAACAGATACAGATTGCGCGCCAGGTTGGTGGCATCGATCACGGCGATGACCAGGTCCGGCAGGGGGGTGTCGGCGCGTTGTCCGCGCAGCACCTCCATTGCCACCTGCTCATCCGGCGAGGTGGCATGCAGGCTGTAGGTGCCGGGCAGATCCACCACCTCGGCAATGGTCGTGTCGGACAAGCGGAAGCGGCCGGTCTTCTTCTCGACCGTTACTCCGGGATAGTTGGCGACCTTCTGACGCAACCCCGTGAGGGCGTTGAACAGGGTGGTCTTGCCGCAGTTGGGATTACCGGCCAGGGCCAGGACCGGGATGCTCATGCCGTGGGTTCCAACCTCACGCACAAGGCCTGTTCAGCGCGTAGGCTCAACAGGTAGCCGCGTACGCGCAGTTCGATCGGATCGCCCAGTGGCGCGCGGCGCAGGAGCTCGCAGCGGGTGCCCCGGGTCAGGCCCATTTCAAGCAGACGACGGCGCAACAGGGGCTCGCCGGTGATGTTGCTGACCACGCCGGATCCCCCGCGGGGGAGGTGGGCTAGCGAGTGAAAAGCGCTTGCATCAGACATGATGATCCCCTTATCCATTCTCTTGGCTAAGCGCAAGTGAAAACCGTTCTCAATAATATAGTCGGTTATGGTCACGGGTACCACAACTCAGAACATGCAGCATCAACATAGCTTGGAGGTTTCCCATGAGCGTGATCACAGCTGACCAAGAGGTCGCCTTCCTCGCCGCCTCGGTGCCCGGAGCATCCCTGGTATTCCGTCGCCACGGTATCGGATTCTGCTGTGAAGGTCGCCGACCACTGGCCGAGGTCTGTGCCGAACGTGGCGTGGCCGTGGCAGATGTGATCGCAGAACTGGAGAGCGCGGCAGATCCCATGCCCGATCCCGCCATCATGACTCCGGCGGCACTGATCGATCACCTGTTCATAGCCCACCACGCCCCGGCACGTCAGGCGATGCACCACATCACCAGCATGTTGGAGGCACTGGATGCAAGCCACGGCGCAGACCTCCCGGAATTGGCCGCGCTGCGCCGAACCTGGGATCTGCTGGTGGTCGATCTGCGCACCCACTTCGCCAAAGAGGAGGAGATTCTCTTCCCCCTGGTCCAGACCTTCGGCACCGCGCCCGCACCGGCTTTGGAAGCATTGCAGGCCGATCACGATCAGCACCGGCAGCAGCTCGCCCGCCTGGGGGCCATCACCAACGGCTACCAGGCCCCGCCCGGAGCCTGCACCACCTGGCAGGCCCTGTGCCTGGCCCTCGACAGCTTCGACCGCGACCTCGAACGACATATCCGCATCGAGGAGCAGAATCTGTTTTCGACCGTCAAGGCCTAGCTGGGTCAGCGCTCAGGAGTCCTCGCTCTCGCCTTTGTGCTCGAACCCGGCGTGGTGCAGGGGGGCGGGAAACAGGCGACGCAGCACGACATAGAACACCGGCGTCAGCACGAGCCCGAAGATGGTGACGCCGATCATGCCGGCGAACACTGCGACCCCGGTGGCGTGGCGCAGCTCG
>JBILDK010000256.1:0-4714 GCA_044352625.1 Planctomycetota bacterium | reverse complement strand
ACCTGGTACCTGCGCACCACCGCCTATGCCCAGGAACTGCTCGACGACACCGACACCCTCAAGGGCGGCTGGCCTGATGCGGTGCTCACCCAGCAGCGCAATTGGATCGGCAAGAGCCAGGGCGCCGAGATCGACTTCGCGGTGGACGGCCACCCGGACGTGAAGCTGACCGTGTTCACCACCCGGCCCGACACCCTGTTCGGCGTGACCTTCGTCTCGATCGCGCCGGAGCACGCCGCGCTGGCGGGCATCGTCCCCGCCAGCCATCGCGCTGCGGTGGAGGCCTTCGCCGCCGAGGTTCGCGCCGTCAGCGCCCAGGAGCGCACCGGCGACACCGCCGAGAAAAAGGGTGTGTTCACCGGGGCCTATGTCCTCAATCCCGCCAACGGCGCCAAGGTGCCGCTGTACGCGGCGAACTTCGTGGTGGCCGATTACGGCACCGGCTGCGTCATGGCGGTGCCGGCGCACGATGAGCGAGATCATGCGTTCGCCAAGAAATATGATCTGCCGATTGTGGAGGTGATTGGTCCGGTCGTCCGGTCGTCCGGTTGTCCGGTCGTCGAGGCGGCCTTCACCGAGGCCGGTGTGCTCACCGAGGCCTGCGCCCAGTTCGCCGGGATGGCCAGTGGCGAGGCCAAGGCGGCGATCATCGCCTGGCTCGAATCTCAGAAAACCGGCCGCGGCACCACCACCTGGCGCCTGCGCGATTGGGGCCTGTCCCGTCAGCGCTACTGGGGCAACCCGATCCCGTTCGTGTACGGCGAGCGCTCCGGCGTGACCCCGCTGGCCAAGCAGGACCTGCCGGTGCGACTGCCCGAGGACGTGGTCTTCGATGGCGCGGGCAATCCGCTGCTCAAGCATGCCACCTGGGCGATCACCGCGGCTGATGGCTCGCCGCTGACGGTCCGCACCCAGCACGGGCCCGAGGCCGCCCGGCGCGAGACCGACACCATGGACACCTTCATGGAGTCGTCCTGGTACTACGCGCGCTACACCTGCCACGACAACCGCCGCGCCGATCTCGGCTGCGCCGCGCCCCTCGACCGCGCCAAGGCCGATCACTGGCTGCCGGTGGATCTCTACATCGGCGGCATCGAGCACGCCGTGCTGCACCTGCTCTATGCGCGCTTCTTCCAGAAGGCCCTGGCGGACACCGGGCACTCAAGCGTGCGCGAGCCGTTCAAGCGTCTGCTCTGTCAGGGCATGGTGTGCATGGAAACCTACAGCCGCCCGGGCGAGGGCGGGCGCAAGTCGTGGTTCTATCCCGACGAGGTTGAGACGGTGCGCGACGCCAAGGGCGCGGTCACCGGCGCCAAGCTGCTGGCCGACGGCCAGCCGGTCACCGTGGGCCGCGTCGAGAAGATGTCGAAGTCCAAGCGCAACACGGTGGATCCGCAACTGCTGATCAACACCTATGGCGCCGACACTGCGCGGCTGTTCATCCTCTTCGCCGCGCCGCCGGAACTCGACGTGGTGTGGAACGAGGACAGCGTCAAGGGCGCCTACCGCTTCATCAAGCGCGTGTGGTTCATGGTCCAGGAGTCCCTGCCGCGCCTCGCCGGCGTCACCCCGTTTGCCGGCCATGTGAAGGACCTGGCGGGCGCCGACGCCGCGGTGGTGCGCAAGATCCACGTCACGATCAAGAAGGCGACCGATGCGATGGAGCGCGACTTCGCGTTCAACACCACCATCGCAGCCTGCATGGAACTGCTCAACGAGCTGGATCCCACGGTCAACCGCCCCGATGTGCTGGCCTTCGGCCTGCGCGCGGTGGTCCGCTTGCTCGCCCCGATGATCCCGCACGTCACCGCCGAACTGTGGGCGATTCTCACCGGCGAACGCGCCGCCGACGCCATCATCACCGCCGGCTGGCCGACCTTCGACGCGACCCAGATGGACGCCGACGAGGTCGAATACCCGGTGCAGATCAACGGCAAGATGCGCGGCAAGCTGGTGCTCGCCCGCAGCCTCGCCGGCCCCGCCCTGGAACAGGCCGTGCGCGACCACGCCGACGTGGTGCGCTTGTGCGAAGGCAAGCAGATCAGGAAGCTGATCGTGGTGCCGGGGAAGATCGTGAACATCGTGGCCTGATCGCGCCAGTTGGTTAAGGGCGGGCGCACAGCTAGCCGCCATGCCTGGACCAACTAGTGGCCCGGCAGCGTTCGACTGACGGTTGCAGTCTGACATGGCTGTTGATTTAGCCCCCAATCGGCAGTCAGTCATGGACGTTCGAGTCGCGGCCACCCTGGGTGGCGCTGGGTGAGATATCTGTTTCAGCCTGCTGTCCAACACGTCCTGCGGTTCCACGTGCTTGCACGGGCGGATGAGATTGTGGCGGGGTTATGAGGAGAACGAAGACATCGTGGGTTGTGTAGGCGCAGGTCTTGTCGTCTGACAGAAAGGTGTCCGATCGAGATTGACAAGCGACCCGAGATGGTCTACTCAACCCAGGGGACCTGCTATGACCCACGCCCAGCAAATGCAGCGGCTTCTGGTGATCGCCAAGGAGCAGGTTCGGGCCTACGACCGTCTTTCTCCGGAAAAGAAGAAGGCCCAGGCAGCCAGACATCTGAAGGACGCGGGAATCCTGACCCCCAAGGGGAAACTGGCGGTCGGATTTGCCTAACTCATGCTCAGCCCAGAGCATTATGCCCAATTGCCGTCGTTCGTGCTCGGCTTCCATGGATGTGACCAGTCGCTTGCGGACAAGGTGATTGGTCAGGACGTCCCGTCGCTCGATCCCAGCGAGAATGACTACGACTGGCTTGGCAGCGGGGCGTATTTCTGGGAGAATAACTATGCACGGGCCATGGAATGGGCCGTGGACATGGTAGGCAGAGAACGCGGACCCAACAAGCACGTCATTCATTTTCCTGCGGTAATTGGCGCGGTCATCGATCTTGGCAACTGTTTGAACTTCCTCGATCAGACCTCCATTCGTCTGGCCAAGGAATGTTACACCCTCTTTGCCAAAGAATGTAGGACGCTGAGGAAAAAGATGCCGCGGAATGTGAATCCCAAGAAAATGGCGGGATCCCAGGATCGCATCTATCGACGCCTAGACCGGGCGGTCGTAGAAGAAATCCATAAACTGGTCACCAGCAGTCAGGGCATGGATAATCCTGAAGACAGGATGCCCGAATTCGACACGGTCAGATCCGTATTTCTTGAGGGCGAGAAGATATATCCACACGCTGGGTTTCTTGAAAAGACCCATATCCAGATTTGCGTCCGTAATCCCAAGTGCATCCTTGGTTGTTTCCATCCGCGAGTGATATAGACCCGAATAACTCTCGGCGGCGATTGCCCGTCAGTGCGGGGTGGGTCCGCTACACCGCGAGTTCACTGGTGCCGCCTAGGTGGGCGGCGTATTTCGCCAGGGCCGGGCGGACCTCGTCGGCGAGGAAGCGGTCCACCTGCTGCTCGGCGCGGCCGGTGAAGGTCGCAGGGTCGAGCAGGGCGTCGAGGCGGGGAATCACGGACAGGCATAAAGGGACCCTTTATAGGCCTGTAAGGACTATATGCTCACCAGCAAGCCACTCCCCAGCCGATTGCGGGTCGATGATGCCCGTGTGGCCCGACCGTGCTTGCTGCGGACGGGTAGGGTTGGTTTTTTATGCGAGGGGAAGAAAGTGCGTGTCCATGATTTCCCTCCATGATTTCCCATCCACATCCATGTCGAATCCGAACTTAACGACGCTCGAATACGATGGCGGTGCCGCCGTACTGCTTGGCCAAAAGCGCCGGTGACAGGTGACGGGGTTCGCCCGCCAACGGATCGTGGAGGGTGACCCCATCGCCCAGGCCCACGGTGGTGATCGCGTGCCGGATCGCCGGGAAATCGATCACCGCGATGCATCCAGGGGTGCAGAGTTCCGGAACCGAGAGGTAGCGCATGCGCGGTCGCCAGGCGGTATCGGCGCAGGCCATCAACAGGCCGCGATAAGTGTTGAAGGCGGTGGTGCCTTCCTCTTCAACGGTCAGGCACAGATCCGCCATGGCCCGTTCGGTGTAGGGCTGGCCGAGATAGGACATGGCGCTGGCGGCGGCACAGGGCGCGCAGGTATAACCGGTAGACTGTTCGAGGTGGTGGGCCGTGTCGGGATAGCGGTCCTCGCCGACGCTCGGGCGTGACACCATCCACCAGGTCCGCTGGGCCCCGAACACCAACACGCCTGCGGCCACCGCCGCGATGACCCAGCGGTTCCACATGACCGGAAGCTGGGGAATCGCCAGACCAAAGAAAGCCAAGCCGATGAGCGGTGACCAATAGGACTGGAGATAGATATAGCTGGCGAATGGGAACAGGGTCGCCTCCCACACCGGGAGGTGGGTGATGACGCCCTTGAACACCAGCAGGCCCACGGCCAGGCCGGCGGCCAGCAAGGCCCAGCGCCGCCCACGCATGGCCAGGGCGAAGGCGACCGCAAACGTCGCCACGCCCAGGGCATTGACGATCACATAGGGAATGACGCCATCCATGTTGGGCATGGTCATGCCGATGCGCGGTGCACCAGCGGGGAATCCCTGACAGGCACTTCTTCGCACGAGTCACTGCCCCGTGAAAAGCCACCCGTTACCAATTCACACGCACAACAATAGCGGAACATTACTTGATCGATAGATGCATGTACGTAATGTTCCTGCATGCCAGCAACCTCCCCGACCTCCGTGATTTCCGCCCGGGGGCAGACCCAGGTGCCGCAGTGGGTGC
>JBILDK010000255.1:0-4717 GCA_044352625.1 Planctomycetota bacterium | reverse complement strand
GTGGTTGGTGGTTGGGGACTGCATCACAGCGCGTTGCGCCCCTGTTTCCCACCACCGACTGGGTGATCCGAAGCGGCGCCGCAATGTGTTGTCCCCCAACCACCAGAACCCAACCACCAACCACCAAGTGCGACAGGCAGGATCAACGGCGGTTTTCAGGAGCCACGTGGCAGATGCCCACTAGAAGCCGGAGGGTGCCGATGGGGTCGTCTGGGGCGTGTGGCTACCGGGTTCTCCACCCTGACCCATGTCCTTCACCGACGTCGATACCAGTCTGAGCTGCGTGTCGCTGGCCGTGGCATCAAGCAGGCACTGGCTGAGGAGCCGGGCAAGTGCGACGCGGGCGGTTTCACCGTGCACCGTCAGGCTGACGCGGGTGGCGGCATAATCGGCATCGCGGACCACCTCCACCGGAACCGGCAGCTGCGTCGCCAGGCGGTTGATCGCCTCGTCCAAGGAAACGTCATGGAGGTCGAGATCGATCCGCGAGCGGTCGAGCCAGACAGCCGGGCGCAGTTCGCTGAGGCGAGGTGGCAAAGCGTCGCCCAGCTGGACCGTGAGCAGGAAGACCTGCCGCAACTCGGTCTTGGGGTCGGGGTCGGGGACGCGATTGATGATGGTGCCGTGATCGATGGCGGGTTGGAAGGTCGGCATGCCCCGCTGCTGCACGCTGGAAGCCAAGGGCATGGCGATGGTCTCGCCGATCGCCAGACGGGTGTCCGGTTCGAGCGTGGCCTCCGTCACCTGCACCACCGGTATTTCAAGTGGATACGTTTCTCCCTTCTTATCGCTTGGCCAGGTAAAGGTCAGGGATTCCACGCCGAGCAGGTTGACTGTGCTGGCGCGTGCCTCGGCCAGTAGGATGCCACCCTCAACGGGTTCGGCGCACGATTCGAAGGCGCTTCCATAAGTAAGAACCGAAATATCGGGATCCGGTCGGCCTTGGACCAGACGATAGTCTTGGATGTAGGCGTATTCGGTGAGCATGCATGCTGTGGCGCGTTGCAGCGGAAAGGCGACCATGTGCGGGTTTGACAAGCAGCTGACCCGTGCGTCAGTGCCCTCGGCGGCCCGGAGGCGCTCTACCATCGCGGCGTCCAGACGTTGTGCTTGGTTTCCCGCAAGTCCGTGATCAGCCCAGAAAGCCAGGGGGGCGGAAAGGATCCGGACGTCATACCGTATGGAGTGGCCTGAGGCATTGGCGCGGATGCGTCGCGCGAGCGGGAACGCGGGTTGCGGCCCGCTCGAATCCAGATTGTAGGACAACGGCGCGGTCGGTGTGTGCCGCGCAGGGCTGGCCGTCGAACAGGCGGTGATGATGACCAACAGCAGCGGCAACATGATGATCGCAGTCAGCGCGCGCCAGGGCTGCTCACGACGTTCAGGCAGGCCGAGGATCAGGCGCACACGGTCAGCAAGCACTCCACCGGTCGCTGCCAGGGCGGGACCGCCTGGTGCAAGCCGCTCGGCGAGGGAAAGCAGGGCGCGTGCCAGGCCTTCCGGCTCCGCCCCTGCATGCAGCGCCTGGGCATCGCAGCACAACTCTCTCGCTTCACGCAGGCGGCGGCCAAGCCACCAGACCGCGGGATGGAAGAACAACAGGCTTTCAAGCAGGCTCGCCGCGACCGCAACCAGCCAATCCTGGCGGCGCAGATGCGCCAGTTCATGCAATAAAAGGGCTTCAAGCTGGGCCTGGGGCAGTCCGGTCAGCAGGCTGGCAGGCATCACCACCGCCGGTCGCCACCAGCCGATCGCGATCGGCACCGCCAGACGCGTGCTGGAGAGCAGCAGCGGCACATCCACCCCGGCGCCATGGCAGAGGGCGCTGAACCGTTCGGCCAGCTCGCCGCCGATCCGGCTGGCGGTGCGGCGCAGCCGCATCACCCGCCACCAGCCCACCGCATGACGCAGTGACATGGCAAGGACGCCGCACGACCACGCCAGGACGAGATAGGCGCGCCAATCAATGGGGGTGGCCAGGGACGTTATCACCGGCGCATGGCCCCGGGGCTGCCAAGTGGAAGCTACAGCGGGTGCGACGACAGGAATCCAGGTCGATGCTGGCGCAGCTTTGGGCCAGGTGGCGATCCCCGCCACCGCGAGGCCGCAGGCAATCAGCAGCAGACCACCCAGAGCCAGGGCATGGGTCGTGCGCGGATCGCGGACCTGGCGCAACATCGCCCAGGCCGCGAGGGCGATCACGGTGGCGATCCACACCGCATGAAGCAGCATTCCCGCGAGCCAGCTGACGAGTTCGCCTCCACTGATGATCATGACGCACTCCTCCCGAAGCGGGCCTCGATCAGGCGACGGATCTCCATCAGTTCTGCGGCATCGACGCTGCCGGTCTCAAGTGCCTGCTGAACCAGGGCGCTGGTCGAACCGGCGAAGACCTGGTCGATCAAACGGCCGACAATCTGGCGTTGCGCTGCCGCCTTCGGTTGGACCGCACGATAGACATGGCTGCGCTCACGTTCGTCGCGCACCACCAAGCCCTTGCCGACCATCAGCTGCATCAGCTTGAGCGTCGTCGTATAGCCGGTGCCTCGCTGACCGCCGAGCTGATCGTGGACGTCACGAACGGTGGCGGAATCGCACCGCCACAGCACGCCGAGGATCTCCAACTCGGCTTCCGTCGGACGAGGTGGATTGGTCTTGCTGCTATCCATGTGTCGCGGCTCCATGCGCAGTGAATATCTACGAAAAAATTCGTCGATAGTCCGGCGCTATCCGGGCAGCTGCGCGTGTGTCATACGAAAATAGTCGTATATCATGGAGCGCACCCTCTGCCGGGGACAGATCACAGCACAGAACCAATGATCGAGCTTTTCAAGGTGGATTCACGGTTCGGTGACCACGCGCAGCGAGCCCAGGCAAAACGTTCGTCAGCGTCGTGGACGCGCAGGACCACCTTCAGGAAGAACGCCTGCTGACCTGCGACGGCAGCGCTCACATGGAAAGAAAGGGGACATGATCCGCCGTGCCTCTCTTTATGAAGAACGAGAGCGCACTCTTCTCTGGTGATGAAATGGGACGGGAGTCCCTTGTCTTCAGAGCAACGCAGCGCCTGTTGCCAGGCACCGAGTAGCATTCATGCCTTCGATTCACTGGCGTAATCTTCCAGCATCCGGATGCGCTTCGCAACCTCCTCGGCGATGTCATTGACCATCGTCGCCATGGCGGAAACCGTTGCATCCTGTTCCTTGGTGGCGGCCGAGATCGACTGCTGGATATTCTGCACCGAGGCGGTGAGTCCGCGGACCTTGTCAACCAAGGCGCCGACATTGGCTGTATCCGCCGATACGACCTGCAATTCCTTGACGATGCTGTCGGCAGACGCGGCCGTCGAATGGGCGAGATTCTTGACCTCTGCCGCGACGACGGCAAAGCCACGGCCATGCTCACCGGCGCGAGCCGCCTCGATGGACGCATTCAGGGCCAGTAGTCTGGTCTGGGCCGCGATCTTGGCGATGGCCCGGGACAGGGATCCGATCGATTGGCTGGACCGTTGCAGCGCTGCGACTGCTTCAGACGAATGTACCGCGGCATCGGCACCATTGGAAGCTGTGGTACTGGATTCGGCAGCATGCTTAGCAATCTCGGAGACCGAAGCGCGCATCGTCTCCATGTTTGCCGCCAGTTGCCGCGAATGGTCGGCGATACGCTGCATCTCCTCGACATCGTGAATGAGCTTCTCCATGCGATGCCGGTGGTACAGATGGCAGTTCGCGGGACGGTTGTGGCCATTGTAGATGGCGACCGCCATTTCCCGGCAGGTGCCATAGCCGCAGCCGCCGCAATTCAGCTCGTCCTTCTCCGACTTCTTCTCCATCCGTTTGAATATTTCGGCTCGCTGTGCGTCGGTTGGCAGGCGGGTGGCGTTGTTGGCGTGACGGTCGGTATAGGTGCGCTGGTACAGCCCCGGCTCCCAATGGGCATTGATCAGTTTCATCAATCGGGAATGGATCTTCTTCGGATCAGTGGAGCCGCTCTCCTGGGCATATCGCTTGTGCATCGCGGCGGCCCGGCTGGCGACGGCATGTTCGAGCTTGTCCTGCGAGGCCCCCTGGTTGGGAGTCCCAGGACCGCCGTTGCATCCGAATTCGCAGTTGAGGCAGTCGATCAGCAGCGGGTTCACGCCGGCGGCAATGGACTCCGCGAGGTGGTCGAGGTAGTGGTAGATGGTGTGGGGACCTTCGATCTTCCGGGTCATCGACCCGACCGCGGGGTTCCAGCGCTCGGCGGTGCGCAGGAGTCCGCCGGGGGTCGAAAAGAGGACGGCCCGCTCGGCTGGTGGATTCCCATAATCGACTTCGGTGAAATCCCGAAGAGAGCGGCCAGAACGTTGAAGCTCGGCGATGCACTCGTTGAAGGTGACGTTGTAGTGCCCGATGCCGGTGGCGACGAACTCACGCTTCTTGGCTCCGCATGGGCTCATCACCGCGATCCGATGGTCGCGGTACTTGGGATAGAACCGTCCAATCATCTTGGCGGTGTGCAGCATTGGACTGTCGGCGGGCGCGAGGTACGGCAGCAACTCAGGTCGGTAGATTTCGATGTAGCTGACGAGCGCAGGGCATGGCTGCGCGATCACCGCCTTGGGCTTGTTGCGCTCGACATGGTCGAGATAGCTCTTGATGGTCAATTCGGCTCCGAAGGAGACGTCGAAGGCTGCCTTGACGCCCAGGGATGTGAGCCAGCCATTGAAGCGCAGGAA
>JBILDK010000254.1:0-4731 GCA_044352625.1 Planctomycetota bacterium | reverse complement strand
CTCGCCCAGATCGAGACGCGGGGTGGTGGTGACGCTTCCGGCGCGGGCCAGATGCACGTCGCTCAGCGCCACGGCGCGGGCCCCGGGCGGGAGGGTGGCCTTGGTCGCGACCCCGGTGAAGGGCTGCCCGGCATAGACCCCGGTGAGGAACACGGGACCCTCCAGGACCAGGCCCTCGGGCCCGCCCACCGCGGCGCGCGGGGCGTGGACATAAGCCACCCCCGTGGCGGTGAGGCGGCGCATGATCAGCGGCTCAAGGGTCAGCTCATCGACCCCGGCGGTCTGGCGTGCCGTGCCCGCGCGCAGCACCGCCGGTTCGGCGGTGGGATTGGCGCGGTCGAACACCCGCATCACCACCGGGCCCTGGGCCGACGGCGGGACCGCAACCTCGACCTCGTCGTCGTCGCATCCGCCCAGCAGGAAGCCAAGAAGTACCAGCAACCAGCGTGCGAGCATGGTGTAGGAGCATGGCCACCCCCGCCCCGGCGGAAGCCCGGGGCCGCGCAGGGAGATTCCCCGGTCCGTCCGCTTGACCCCCTCGCACCCGCCGCCATGCTTCCGCCTCCCCAATACCCGATATCGGGCAGGAGCGCTTCGTGAGCGACGAGATCAAGAACAAGGTCATCGACATCATTGCCGACCGTCTGTCGCGCGACAAGGCGACCATCACCGAGACCAGCAACGTGGTTGCCGACCTGGGCGCGGACTCCCTCGACATCGCCGAGATCATGATGGATCTGGAAGATGCTTTCGGCGTGAAGCTCGATGACGAGCAGGATGTCAAGACCATTGGCGACATCATCAAGTTCATCGAGAAGAAGGTCGCTGAGAAGAAGTGACCCGACGCTGACGTGCACCGACCCCGCCCCTCCCGGTCGTTACGGGTCTGGCGGGGTCGGTCGTCTGCGCCGCCTCCTGCTCCCCTCCTCTCTCAGCACAAGCGAGTAGATCATGGTTGACCGCCGCGTGGTCGTGACCGGCATGGGTGTCCTGGCCTGTAATGGCCTGGATGTCCCCTCTTATTGGGATGCCCTGCAAAACGGTCGTCATGGCATTGCCAACCTGACCAATCTGGATGTCACCAACCATAAGACCAAGTTCGGTGGCCAGGTCGCCCATTCCAACGAGCAGCTCGCCACCATGTTCGGCGACGCCAAGGCGGCCCGGCGCAAGGACCGCTTCGTCCTCCTTTCGCTGGTCGCAGCCGCCGAGGCGATGAAAATGGCCGGGTTCAAGGGCAAGGACTGGGCCGATCCCTTCCGCGTCGCCACCATCGTCGGCAGCGGCATCGGCGGACTCTCGACCATCGAAGGCGAGCACGAGGTCTTCCGCACCCGCGGGCCGCACCGCGTCAGCCCCTTCCTGGTGCCCAAGATGATCGTCGACAGCGCGGCTGGCGACATCTCGATCGTCTATGGCGCCAAGGGCCCCAACTACGCCATCACCACCGCCTGCGCCACCGCCACCCACTGCATGGGCGCGGCCTTCCACCACATCCGCTGCGGCCAGGTGGATGTCGCCATCACCGGCGGCACCGAAGCGCCCCTGACCAACCTGGGCATGGCCGGCTTCAACTCGATCCAGGCCCTGTCCGAGCGCAATGACAGCCCGGCCACCGCCAGCCGCCCGTTCGACAGGGACCGGGACGGCTTCGTCATCGCTGAGGGCGCCGGCATCCTGGTGCTTGAGGAACTCGAGCACGCCCGCCGCCGCGGCGCCGTGATCTATGGCGAGATCGTCGGCTATGGCTGCACCGGCGACGCGCACCACGAGACCGCCCCGGATCCCACCGGCGCTGGCGGCATCGGCTGCATGCGCATGGCCCTGCGTGATGCCGGGATCGACCCCACCGCCATCGGCTACATCAACGCCCACGGCACCTCGACCCCGTACAACGACAAGGGCGAGACCGCGATCATCAAGGGCGTGTTCGGCGACCACGCGCGCAAGCTCGCGATCAGCTCGACCAAGGGCATGACCGGCCACACCCTGGGCGCCGCCGGCGGCATCGAGGCCATCGCCAGCTTGATGGCGCTGCGCCACGGCGTCCTCCCGCCGACCATCAACTACACCACCCCAGATCCCGACTGCGACCTCGACTACGTGCCCAACGTGGCCCGTCAGGTCCAGGTCGAATACGCCCTGTCGAACAACCTCGGCTTCGGTGGCCACAACGCGTCGGTCATCTTCCGCCGCTTCCAAGGATAAGCATGGACCGCAGCCGCGTGCGCGACGAGGTGATCGAGATCCTCGCCAACAAGCTCCACAAGCTGCCCCAGCTGCCGGTCGATCCGGAGGTTGACGAGGATCCGTTCGATTACGAGAACCAGGTCCTGGTGCCGGATATCACCGACAACCACCTCGACATCGCCGAGGTGGCAATGGATCTTGAGGATGCGTTCGGTTTCAATTTCGATGACCAGTTGCCTGGTGGCGAAGGTCTCGAAACCGTCGGCAAGCTGGTCGATCTGATCCACAGCCGGGTCATCGCGCCGCGCCGCAAGGTCGGCTCCGAGTCCTGATCGCGTAGCGCACGCCATGGCCCCGTTGCCGTGGTTTGCGCTGCCGCTGGTGGTTGGTGCGGCTTGGCCTCATGTCGCCGTACTCCATCCCGTGTACGCCTGGTGGCTCGTCGGCCCGCTGCTGCTGGTGGCGGCCTGGTGGCTCGACCGCGCCCATCCCCGCGCCGTCCCCGCCCTGCTCGCTGCCGCTGGCTGGCTGCTGGGCGCATGGCTGGGCCATACCACCCTGCCCCTCACCACGGAATCCGGGCCCCGACTGTTTGCCGCCACCGGCTCCGTGACCCAGGTCGCTTGGCAGAATCGCAGCCAGGGCTTTTCGCTGGGCACCAGCCAGGGCCGGGTGTTTGTGCGCGCCCCGGCGGCCCCCGGGGTTGCGCCCGGCGACCGGGTCACGGTGCGCGGTCTGTGGGAACAGGACCTGCGCGGGCCAGTGGTGAAAGCCGGCGAGCTGGAGGTGGTCACACGCCGCGAGGACGGGCCCCGTGGCTGGGCTTGGCGTGGGCTCGCACGCCTTGACCACCACCGCGAGCTGGGCCTGACCTTGATCCTGGGTCGCGGCAGCCCACCCGAAAAACCCGATTTCAAGCGCTCTGGCCTGCTCCATCTGTTGGCGGTCAGCGGCGCGCATCTCGCCATCGCCGCGGCCCTCGGGGCCTGGTTGCTGCGCCATGCCGGGGTCGCCTGGCTGCCGCGCCAGTTTGCACTTGGTGCGCTGGTGGTGGGCTATGCGTGGCTGACCGATGGCTCGCCCGCCACCATCCGCGCCCTGGCCATGGCCTTGGCTCTGATCGCCTACGACCTCAGCGCACGCGAGCCCCATCCGCTGGGCGCACTCGCGCTGGCAGCGCTGGTGCTGGTGGGGCTCGATCCAGCGGTGGCCCGGGACCTCGGCTTTCAACTCAGCCTGGCGGCAGTGCTCGGCATCGTCACCCTGGGCCGCGAGCTGGAGCAATGGCGCGAACGGGTGCTGCCACTGAAGCCCTGGCCCCTCGACCGGCCGCTGTGGCGTGGCTTGCTGTGGAGCGCCCGCAGCCTCTGCGCCGGGCTTGAGATCGGCGTCGCTGCCAGCCTCGCCACCATGCCGATCCTCGCCGCCTGGTTCCAGACCATGACCCCGTGGACGCCATTCACCACGCTGGTCGCCGCGATTCCCACCACCCTGGCGCTGTGGCTGGGCCTGCCGCTGGTGACGCTGGCGGGCCTGTGGCCAGCTGGTCCGTGGGAAGCGCTCTACCGCAGCGTGGAATGGAACCTCGGCGCGCTTGCCGGCAGCGCCGCCTGGGCCGCATCCCTGCCCGGGTCCCTGTTGCCCGCATCCCTGCCCGCCTGGGCCGGATTGCTCTGGATCCTCCTTTTCATCCCCGGTCACCGCTATTGGACCTGGTTCCGCGTAGTCCTTGCCCCGATCCTCGTTCTGTCGTGTCTCATATAGGAACCCCGGTGCGGTGCGCGCTGCGCGCGCGGTGCGGACAGCCGTTGCAGGTCTTTCGCACCGGCCCAGGCGCAGCCGGGCCACCGCACCGTCCGCGAAGCGGACACCGCACCCGTCTCCCTGACTCTGGCATCAGCGATCGTGCAGACACGATGTTCCACGGAGATTGACCGTGACGATTACCGCCGCCGATGTGCGCCATCTTGCCAGACTCGCCAGCCTGGATCCGGATCCCGCCGAGCTGGAACGCATCGCCGCCAAGCTTGACACCATCGTCGATTATGTGCGGCAGTTGCAGGCGGTGGACACCACCGGCGTGGAGCCGGCGGTGGACATGTCGGGCATGGTGGGCGTGACCCGGCCGGATGTGCCGGGACCGCTGCTCGATCGGGCCACGCTGCTCGCCAATGCGCCGGCGCACAGCGACGCGGCCTTCCTTGTGCCCAAAGTGGTGGAGCGCTGACATGACCGCCTTTCCCGCCACCGCATCCGCCATCGCCGCCACGGTCAACGCCGGCGGTTCCGCCCTGCCCCTGGTCGAGGAGTCCCTGCGCCGCTGCGCCGCCGACACCACCAACGCCCTGGTGCGCCACCACCCCCAGCGCGCCCGGGAGCGCGCCGCTGTGGTCGATGCGCGCATCCGCGCCGGTGAGCGCCTGCCCCTGGCGGGCGTGCCGCTGGTGGTGAAGGACAACCTGCTGGTCGAGGGTTGCGGCGCTGAGGCCTGTTCGCGCATCCTGGAGGGCTTCGTCGCGCCCTACACCGCCAGCGCAGTGG
>JBILDK010000253.1:0-4743 GCA_044352625.1 Planctomycetota bacterium | reverse complement strand
CGTGGTCGCATCCTGGGTGCCGGTAACCACCACCACCGGCAGGGTGGGATGGTCCGCCACCAGTTGCGGCAGCAGGGTTTCGCCCGGGACATGGGGCAGGTTGAGATCCATCAGCACTACATCGACCGGGAAAGCCGCCAGGTTCTGGGTCACTAGGCGAGGATCGGCACAAGGCACTACCTGATGGGTGGTACGCAGGATCGCCGACATCACGCGCAGCGCGATCGGATCGTCTTCGATGATCAGGACAGTGGGCTGGCTCATCCCCGGGCAGCATCACGCTGCCCAGCCTGGGGGAACAGCCGACCCGGCTCAGGGCGGAAGGCTGGCTCCACGCATCAGCCGCCACCAGCCCAGACCGTGCTTCACGCGATAGCGGGCAAAAAGCTCGGCGAAGCGTTGGGGATCAACTCCCTGAGCCTCGGGAGCCACGGTTACGTCGATCCAATCCTGGCGGGTACAGAGGGCATAGGCACCTGAGGCGAGGTGCTCGCCCTCGTCCGGCAACAGCAGGTCACGACCCCAGGCATGATACCCGAACCCGGCCGGAGCGCAGCGTTCGATCAACGTCCGCACCAGATCCAGGTGGTCGCCCACCGTGCCCGGCGGGAAGCTGCGCCCGGCCAGGACCTGGGGCCCGAAGAGGATCAACGGCACACTGGTGCGTTCAGGCACCGGCGGGATGGCCTCGACCCAGCGTCGGCTGGGATGGTCGCCGGTGATGGCCAGCAGCAGCGCTGGGAAGCGGCGTTCCAGGGCCTGGGCGAAACGGCCGACGCAATGGTCGTTGTACCAGAGGTGGCTAAGCCCCTTGAGGTCGCTGCCTGGGGCGACCTTGCCGGCGAGGGCGGTGGTGTCGAAGCCAGCGGCGGCAACATCAGCCTCGAAGGGTGGGTGGTTCGAGGTGGTGAGGATGAGCGTGAACGAAGGGCCGGTCTCCTCGGCGAGAATGCGTTCGGCGGTGCGGAACAGCGATGCATCATCGATGCCCCAGGAGTTGCGCGCCCCTTCGCCCATGTCATTGACCCCGCGCACCTCGGCGAAACCCTGTTCATGGGCAAAGGCCCCGTAACGCTTCGACTCCAGGAAGCCGCCGTACAGGAAGCGCGTGTGGTAGCCAAGCCGGGTGAAGGTCGGCGCCAGCGAGGATGGAAAAGGCTGCCGTGCCAGGGGCGCGAGGCTGGGCACTACGCCGCTATCGGGGATGCCGGTGAACAGCGCCCCCAGGGAATAGATGGTGCCGCCGCTGGCGGGCAGGAAGCGTTGCAGATACATCCCGCGCTCCGCCAGATCAGCGAGATGCGGCGTCAGACCCAGGCCACGATGCCGGGCAAAGAGCGGAAAACCGCTCTGACCTTCGAGCAACACCAGCACCACCTGTTCAGGACGAATGCCATCCGCGCCCTGGGCGGCTTGGCGCACACAGGCATCGAGGTCACCGCCAGCGCTGGTGCCGAAGAGGGTCACCGCCGCCGGGCGGATTTCAGCCGGCGTGAGCAGCGCCGCGAGCCCGGCATCGCGTTGCAGATCAACGTGGTCGGTGACCGCCGAACGCACCGCATGCCACGGCGTGGGGATCAACCGATTGAGGGTGGCGTCCCGGGTCACGCCGCTGGTGGCACGCTGCAAGGGCCTGCCGCTGATCGAGCCGCGTCCGGCCGCAACCAGCACCGGCAGCCCAGCCAGCACCAGCAGCGCCAGCGCGGGCCCCGGGATCCGCGCCAGCCGTGGAACCCAGCGGGCCTCCTGGAGCAGCACGCGGCTGCCCGCCCACGTACAGAGCAGGGCCAGCGCCACCGCGCCGAGCCCCGCCCACACCACCGGATAGCCACGCCAGATGGTCGCCGCCAGGGCGCCAAGGTCCTCGTGAAGCGGTTCCAGCATGCGTTGGTCGAACTGGGTGCCGAACTCACGGAAATAGAACCAGTCGGCGCCGCCGGCCACAGCGGTGGCGGTCGCAGTGACGGTCCACCATATCAGGCGCACGCGATGGCGGGCAGCGCCCAGATCCCACCAGCCGCTGAGCAGGCTCATAAGCAGCAGCGGGGCGCCCAGGAGCAATCCCGCCTGGAGATCGAAACGCAGCCCCATGCCCAGGCAGCGCAGCCATTCCACGACCTCGGTGCTGGCCACGCGTTCGCTCAGCCCCAGGAGCAACCCAACGCGCACCAGCATGAGCAGCACCACCAGGGCGAGGATCGCGCCGAGGTCGGTGAGCAGTGCAGCGAACAGGCGGTGACGGCGGGCTGGTGTCATTGGGCTTCGGCAGCGAGCAGGTCTTCGACCGTGACCAAGCGCTCCTGGCGTCCACCCAGCCGCGGGCGACAGGCGAGCAACGCCCGGGTATAGGGATGGGCCGGAGAGGCGAAAAGATCCCGCACCGTGCCGTGCTCGACCGCGACCCCATGCCGCATCACCACCACCCGGTCGGCGAGGTCCTGGACGATGCCCAGATCATGGGTGATGAACAGCACCGCCATGCCGCGTTCGCGCTGCATCCGGCGCAGCAGATCGAGGATCTGGGCCTGGATGGTGACATCGAGCGCGGTGGTCGGCTCATCGGCAATGAGCAGGCGCGGATTGCAGGCCAGGGCCATGGCGATGCACACGCGCTGTCGCATGCCGCCGCTCAGCTCGTGAGGATACTGGTCGAGCCGGCGCTCGCCCTGGGGGATGCCCACGGCGCGGAATAGCTCCAGCGCCCGTGCCCGCCGCGCAGCGCCATCGAGGTCGGTGTGCAGCTCCAGCGCCTCTGCAACCTGGGCTCCGGCTGTCCAGGTGGGATTCAGCGCGGTCATCGGCTCCTGGAAGATCATGCCGACTTCCCCGCCGCGCAGCCGGCGCAGACGCGCCTGGTCCATCCGCAGCACCGCTTCGCCATCCCAGGTGATGCCGCCCTGAGGATAGGTTGCAGGCGGCGTCGGCAGCAGACGCAGCACTGATTGGGCCGAGACGCTCTTGCCCGAACCGGACTCGCCCACCAGCGCCACCACCTCGCCGGGTTCGATGGCAAAGCTGAGACCCTTCACCGCCGCTGTGCTGCGTGCGTGGCTGACGAAGGTCACATGCAGGTCGTCGAAGGAGAGCAGCGGCATGTCAGGATCCAGCCAGGAGGGCCACCGCCGCCGCCGCCGTCGGCACCAGGGTCAGCAGGTGGTGTGGCGGTCCGTACAGGAGTCCGTCAGAGGCCGCGCGTTCGAGTTGGTCGCGCAGCGGCCGATAGCAGCCGTCGACATCAATGAGCACCAGCGGCGCAGTGATCGCACCGATCTGGCGCTGCACCGCAATTTCCCACAGCTCCTCCCACGTGCCCGGGCCGCCGGGCAGGGCGACGAAGGCTTCTGCCCCCTCGGCAAGCCATGCCTTGCGCGCGCGCATGTCGTGGGCGATGCGACATTCGGTCAGAGTGGGATGTAGCAGGCCCTCATCGACGAATTTGCGCAGAATCACCCCGCGCACCGTGCCGCCAGCAGCGCGACACGCGTCGGTGAGAGCGCCCATGCAGCCGTCTTTGCCTGCACCGTTGACCACGGTCCAGCCGCGCCCAGCGCAGGCCACACCGAGTTCCCGCGCCGCCGCAAGGTATGCGGCCGGGGTGCGTGGCGAGGAGCTGCCATAGACGGTGACCTGCATGGCCCGGTCGTACGGGCCGATCAGCCCCGGTCGAGTGCCACCCGGGGCGCGCTGCGCTGGACGGCTTCGATCTGGAAGTATTCCCGGGGAGCGAATCCCCCCAGGGCGGCCACCAGCGAGGTGGGGATTGTGCCGCAGCGATTGGCTAGGTCGCGCACGTTGGCATTGTAGAACCGTCGGGCCGCCTGGATGCGATCCTCGGTCTCGGACAGTTCGGCCATTAAGCGCTGGAACGGGCCGTTTGCTTTGAGCTCAGGGTAGGATTCGACGGTCGCCAGGAGACAGCGCAGTCGGTCCACCAGCTGGTTTTCATCGCGCGCTTGATGCGTGGGCGATCCGGCCGACCCCACTGCCACCTGGCGCGCCGCCACCACCTCGGCCAGCACCGCGGCTTCATGGGCCGCATAAGCCCGGACCACCTCGACCAGCCGGGGGATGAGGTCGTAGCGCCGCTTCAGTTCGGTGTCGACATCGCTCCACGATTCGTCGCAGGCGTTGCGCACCCGGACCAGACCGTTGTAGAGGGCGACCCCCCATAGCGGCAGGATCACGAGGCACGCAGCGAAACCAATCGCCCAGGGCATCATCGACCGCGCAGGAAGCCGGGAAGGTTGTCAAGGAAATCGATGCCCATGGCCAGGGGCCGTTCGAGGTCCTCCAGGCCAAGGCGACGGCTGGCCACCACCACCACCGCATCCACGGCGCACTCCAGGGACTGATTCTGGGTGCCGAGCAATGCCTCGATGGTGGCTGGTGGTAGCGCATCGCAGGCCCAGCGGCGGTCCACCGCACTGACATGAAAGCGCCGATTGAACGCGTCGGACTCGGTATCGATGTCATGCCAGCCAACCAAGGCCGCGATCTTGTCGAAGAAGGTCTCTGAGCGGATGCGCAGCGGGGACAAGCGCAGGTCGCTGTCGATGATGGCGACGGTGGACCAGTGATGTTGGGTGGTCGTGGTCTTCCCATTGCTGCTGGTGATGGCGAAATGGTATTCGCAAAGCCGGAACCTCCGGTCGCGATGACGTCCCTCGACCCAGTTGCACCCGTACCGGCTGTGCCCCTGTTCGAAATGCCGGATGCCAGGCCAAGTCCTCTCCAGTGCCTCCT